>JBDSNC010000161.1:0-15740 GCA_039915545.1 Luteolibacter sp. | reverse complement strand
GCGCGAGCCGCGAAGTTGCCCCCGCACGCTCAGGCAGCCCGTCAAAGACTGGCCGAAAACGAAAACCGCCAGCTCAAAACCCCTCCAAAAAACCATCGTCTTAACGAATCCTTAAAGGCATTGGACTGAAGTCCACAACTACATTTGGGAAAACCCGCGGTTGCGGCGGGGTGCTCCGCGTGGCATATCGGACGACATCCGCATGAATCCCATGAAAATTTTCTCCGACTCCCCTCTCAGCCCGAACGACAAACAATTCCTTCTCGACGGCTCCGCGCCACACGAGCTGATTTTTCCAGCAAAGGCCGTGGCATCCGTGCTGGGAAAACCCGAGCCGGACCCGGCGTTCGCGCTTGCCGACATCGCCTTTGGGCAGCCGGATGTGGAGAGCATCCGAAACTCGGAAAACTTGAAATGGCTGCACATCAGCACGGCGGGTTTCACACGCTACGACACGCCGGAATTCCGCGCGCTGGCCGCCGGGCGCGGGTTGATCGTGACCAACAGCTCCAGCGTCTATGCGGCCGCCTGCGCCGAGCATGTGTTCGCCTTCATGCTCGCCCAATCGCGCCTGCTCCCCGCCGCGCTCGCCAGCCAGTCGGCGAGCGGATCCGAAGAATGGTTCGCCCTGCGTGCCAACTCGGTTTCGCTCCGCGGACAGCACGTGGTCATCCTCGGCTTCGGGGGGATCGCGACGGAGCTGGTGGAATTGCTGGCACCCTTCGACATGAAAATCACCGCCATGCGCCGCCAGCCGCGCGGCGACGAGGGATTCCCCACCGTCACCACTGAGGATCTACCCGCCGCGCTCGCCACAGCGGACCACGTGATCAACATTCTGCCGGACAACGTGGCTTCGCAAAATTTCATCAACGCGGAACGCTTCGCCCAAATGAAACCCGGCGTGGTATTCCACAACATCGGCCGCGGAACCACGGTGGATCAGGACGCGCTATCAGCCGCGCTGCATTCCCGCCACGTCTCTGCTGCCTGGCTCGACGTCACGGAGCCCGAGCCGCTGCCAGCCGACCATCCGCTGCGGCATGCGCCGAATTGTTTCATCACCCCGCACATCGCCGGCGGGCATCGTGGGGAATCGCAGACGCTGATCCGGCATTTTCTGAGGAATCTGAAGAACTATCAGGAAGGGACGGAGCTGCTGGACCGCATCATGTGAGGAGCTTCGACACTCTTGTCGTAGGACAATGAGAGGTGGAAGGAAGGTGCTGAAGGCGATTTCCTCTCACTGTTCATCGACTGGCGGAATGAATTCCGCGCTCCCGGTTGGCTATCTAATCGCCACGAACATCCCTTCGAAAATCACACACACCTGATCGTTTTCCTCGATGGTAACATGGAGCCGGATGCGGGCTTTGCCTTTTTTCAGGAAGGTGTCCTTGAAGCCTGCAAGTTCGGCTTCCGCAGGATGACAACAGACCGCACGGAGAATACCGTGCACCGGCCGTTCATAACTGATGGAGCTGCTGCGGATGACGATGTGGCATTCACGGTCTCCCAGCTCCAGCCATAACAGCCCGTATCCGGCAAGCGTGGCGAGCGCCCCAAGGCTGCCTCCGAACGCGGTGCCGAGGTGGTTGTGGTTTTCCTCCAACGGCGCGGTGAGGATGAGTTTTTGCCGGTCGAACGCCTCCACCCTCACGCCCATTGCGCGGGTGAGCGGGATTTTCTCGTAAAAGAACTGCTCGGTCTCGTGAAACGGTGAGGCGACTTCCATGGCGGCTGAAATCAGTGGGTCCACCAGCGGGAGAGCCGGGGTTCGGCGGCGGCGGGTTTCGCGAGGCAACTGTCGGAGTAGTGCGAGGTGTCGTTGAAAAGGATGAGGCGGGCGTGCACCGGGCCTTTGAAATCGACCACGTTCAGCGCGGCGGGATCCTGGTCGAGATTGTCGCGGTAGCGGCGCGGATCGAATCCTAACAAAGAGCTGAGCAACAGCCGGATGGTCGCCTTGTGGGAAACTACGATCACCGACTCGCCCTCGTGTTTTCTCACGATTTCCAAAAATGCCGGCAAAGCCCGCGCGGTGACGGCCAGCCCGCTCTCTCCGCCTTCCGGAGCGAAGCTGAAGGGATCCTCCTCCCACGCGGCGGCCTCTTTGGGGAATTTTTCATCCACCTCGCGGCGCGTGAGCTGCTCCCAGTGGCCGTGCGAAATCTCGCGCAGTCCGTCGCGCGGCTGCACTTCCAAGCCGTGCGGATTCGCAAGAAACCCCGCCGTTTCCATCGTCCGGCTGAGCGGCGAGGCGTAAACGGCGGTGGGCCGCGCGCCTTTCATACGGTCGCCTAGCAGCGATGCCTGCCTGCGCCCTTCGTCGGAAAGCGGGACATCGGTGGCACCGGCGAAGCGGTCTTCGGCACTGAGCGTGGTGGCGCCGTGACGGATGAGGTAAATGCGTGTGAGTGACATGGGAAAACGTGGATCATTCGTCGATCTGGTGGATGCGCGCAAGGTGGCGGCCGCCCTCGAAATCGGTCGTTAGGAAAACATCGGTGATCGCGAGCGCCGTTTCCAGATCCATCATGCGTTCGCCGAGCGAGAGCATATTGGCATCGTTGTGGAGGCGGGTGAGCCGCGCGGATTCGTGATTCCAACAAAGCCCGCAGCGGATGCCGTGAGTGCGGTTCGCGGTGATGGCCTCGCCGTTTCCCGATCCGCCGAGCACGATGCCGCGCTCGTATTTCCCCGCAGCCACGGCCTCCGCCACCGGACGGATGAAGGTGACGTAGGAAACCGAAGCCTCGGAATCCGTGCCGAAGTCGGTGACGTCGTGGCCGGCCTTTTGCAGGTGGCCGATGATTTCCTGCTTGTAGCGGAAACCCGCGTGATCGGAGCCGATGGCGATGCGCATGGAGGAGGGATAGCGGCAAATCTCCCTTCTGCCAACGACGATCAAGATATGCGGAGGCATCAGACGACCGGCTTGCGGTGTCTCAGCGCCTCGTAGATCGCGGGAGATCCCATCGCTTCGGCGATGCCGTAGGACGTGAGGCAGGACGCGAGCAGCGGCAGCATGAATTCATACCGGCCGGTCATTTCCACCATCAGCACGATGCCTGTGAGCGGCGCGCGGACCATCGAGGTGAAAAGCGCGCCCATGCCGAGCAGCGCGAAAACCTCGGGATGCAGCAGGGCCGAAGGCGCGATCCATTCCACCGTCTGGCCATACAGCAGTCCACCCAGAGCCCCGATCACCAGCAGCGGCGCGAAGATCCCGCCCGCCGAGCCCGAGCCGTAGGATACCAGCGTGAGCCCCAGTCTCACTAACAAAAACAACGGCAGCATGCCGACGGCAATGCCGCCGCCGATCGCCTGGTCCGCGAGCACGCCGCCACCGCCCGCCAATCCCGGCATTTTCCAGACGACCAAACCGGCGACCGCTCCCGCAATGGCTCCGGGGATCCATTTCGAGCGGGTCAGCCGTTCGGAGAGATGAAGACTGTGCAGGATGGCCCGGTTGAAATAGACGCCGCCCACTCCGGCGATCACTCCTAGCAGGAGGGCGAATGGCAGCTCGCGCAGATCCATGACGGGAAGTTCTCTCAGGTTGAAAACAGGCAGATCCCCGGCCAGCAGACGGCCCACCACATCGGCCGAAACGGAAGAGATGAATGCAGCCACGAACACCACCGGCGTGAAATTTCCCTGGAGTTCCTCAAGCACGAAGATGACGCCCGCCAGCGGAGCGTTGAAGGCCGCGGCCAGACCCGCACCGGCCCCCGCGCTGATCAGCGCCTTTTTCTCCCCGAAACCCGTCTTGATCCGGAACCAGCGTGAAACCATCGCCCCCGCCGCGCCGCCCATCTGGATCGTCGGCCCCTCGCGGCCGAGGGCGAGACCGCCACCGATGCTGAGGACGGCGGCGAGGAATTTCACCGGCAGCAGGCGTTTCCACCGCATTTCCTGCTCCCCTAGTAGCACCGACTGGAGGTGAGGAATCCCGCTGCCCGCCCCTTCAGGCGCGAACCGGCGTATCAGCCAGAGTCCAAGTCCTCCGGCGGCGGCTCCTCCCAGCACCGCCAGCGGCAGTGCGATCCACGGATTCACACCGATCAGTGCTTCGGTCCGGAGATGCTCGATTTTTTCCAACGTCAGCCGGAATGCCGAGGCGATCAATCCCGCCACAATCCCCACCACCAGCGCCTTGGGAAGGATGTGGCGGCGCTTTACTTCTGCTTCGTTCAGGCCTCCGCCCGTTTCGTGAATCTGAGGATCGGGAAACTGCACGCGCGAACCATGTGGACAATCCGGCGTCCTGACAACCCCGGGGCCACCCCATCCTGGATTTTCAATCCGCGAATCGTGCGAATCCTTGAGAGCGAATTCAAGGAGCAGCGGACTTCTGAATGGACTCCACTTTCGCGTCTCTTCGTGAATTTCGTGGTTCTCCTTCTCTTTGATTCGCCCGATTCGCCCAATTCGCGGTATCCCCTCTTCCCCCCCTGCGGCAAACGCCACTTGGAATCTTGCGGAAACGAAATTTCACGATAAGCATGCCGCTGAAATCTCCAATCCCCAACCTCCCATCATCATGAACATCCTCTATTCCACCCAAGCCACCGCCACCGGTGGCCGCGAAGGTTCCGCAAAAACCGCCGACGGCGTGCTCGACGTCGTGCTCTCCACTCCCAAGGAAATGGGAGGCTCCGGCGGACCGGGCACCAATCCCGAGCAACTCTTCGCCTGCGGTTACTCCGCGTGTTTCCTCGGCGCGCTGAAATTCGTGGCCGGCAAGGCGAAGATCCACATCCCTGCGGACGCCACGGTGACCGGCAAGGTCAGCTTCGGCCCGCGTGACGATGGCGAGGGCTTCGGCATCGAGGTGGAGCTGACCATCCACGTGCCCGGCATGGAAATCGACAGCGTGAAACCGTTGGTCGATCAGGCGCACATCGTCTGCCCCTATTCGAATGCGACTCGCGGCAACATCCCGGTGAAACTGATGGTCGCCTGAGAAACGCGATCAAAACATTTGGTCCCCCGTAAAGACGCGTCTTGGTTTGTAGTTCAACTCTTCAGGGTGTCTTCCGGCAGCAATCAAGACGCCCTGAAGGGCTGGACTACCTACTATAAGGAAGCATTTGAAACTCTTCATCTTACTATCAACCATCAACTCTCAACCATCAACTTTCTCCGCCCTCTTCCTCTGCCTGATCCTCGCCGCCTGCACTCCGGCTCGGTTGGAGCGGCTTGCTGAAACAGGCAGGCACGGCGTCGTGGCGGACTCGGACCTCGCCCGCGCCTTCGATGGCGCGCAGGACGATGTGGCGAAGCGCAATCTCGGCAGGTGGATCGAGGAAAATTTCCGGAAAAATCCCCCGCCCTCGCCCGCCGGATACCGCGTGAGATTCGCCCGCGAAGGACCGGGAGTTTACGCGCCGGAGTATTTCGACCGGCTCGAACCCGCGTCCCGCTACCACGTCACCGGACTGAAGGATCATCGGGTGGACGGCATCGGCGTGGCGCTCGCTGGCACCCGTGAGAACCACGAAACGCTGCCGGTCGAAAAATGGTATCCGCCGGAAGGCATCGCCCGCGCCGTCACCGCCGTCGTCGTACCCGGTGCCTCGCGGGGAGGCGTGAGGGAGGTGGAAATCCGCCTGCTCGACCGGATGCGCTGCGAAACCCTCGGGAAAAACCAAGCCACGCTCGCTGCGGACTTCACCGTGCCGTTCGCCAGCGTCCTGCAAAAGGCCGGCCCGCTGCAGACTTCGGGATTCACCTCCCTCTTGCGGCCGAAAGCGGACCGCGAACCGGGCTTCTACCTGATGGAGCCCTACGATCCGGACCGCACGCCGCTCCTCCTCATCCACGGCCTGCTCTCCACCCCGATCGCTTGGGCGGAGCTCACTAACGACCTCTGGGCCGATCCCGCCGTCCGCCGCCGCTATCAGATCTGGCACTACCTCTATCCCACCAATCCGCCAGCCCTCTACTCCGCCCGCGTCATGCGCCAGCAGCTCGACGAACTGCGGAAATTCCTCGATCCCGGCGGCCGCGATCCCGCCATGCGGCGCAGCGTCGTCATCAGCCACAGCATGGGCGGACTGTTGGCGAAAACCCTCGCCATCGAGCCGAAGGACGCCTTCTGGGACGCCATCTTCACCCGCCCGCTTTCCTCCCTGAACATCACCCCCGCGGAGCGCGCCACCTTGATGGAAGCCTTCTACTGGAAACCGCGCGGCAATGTGGACCGCATCATCTTCTGCTCCGTCCCCTTCCGTGGCAGCGATCTCGCCAGCTCGTGGATCGGCCGGATCGGCAGCGCGCTCGTCGCCCCCAGCCATCGGTTCGAGGACTTCTTCCGCGAATTGGAGCGCAAGAACCCCGGCCTCTACACGCCGGAATACGTCTCGCTCGCCCGGGGCAGGATCACCAGCGTCACCACCCTCGCCCCGCACCAGCGGTCCATGGAAATCCTCGACCAGATCCCCCTCACGCCCGGCACCAAGGCCCACATCATTACCGGCTCCGCTGATTTCGTCGTCCCCCGCTCCAGCGCCACCATCGCCAACGCCGAGTCCAACATCGAAGTCCCCGCCGGCCATGGATCATTCCATCACCCCAAGGCCATCGCTGAAATCATCCGCATTCTCAAACTGCCGGACGCTCGGTGACGTGATACAGGCATTCCTGCCTGTTCTTCCCTTTGCCAGAGACCCGGAGCGTCAGCACCTTCGCACGTCAATGCAAGCTCGCCAAAATCGTAAACCCCGCTATAGTTCCGCCATGGCCGCGTCACTCAGAACCATCGAAGCAACCGTCTCCGCAGACGGAGTCGTCGCCCTTGCCGAGCCTGTCACCGGGCCCTGCAAAGGGTGATCACACTGTTGATCGACGAGTGGATTCCCAATGCCACCACGCTCGAAGCCATGGCGGAGCCGATCAAAGATCTCACACGTTACGGCTCTGCTGAAAAAGCCATCGACGCCCTCGGAATCTGATGCGGGAACTCATCTTCAAAAAGCAGTTCAAGAAAGACGTCGAGCGCATCAAACGCCAGGACGCGACATGAACCGCCTTCGGGAAGTCATCGCCCTATTGGCTGAGGAGATGCCTTTACCCGCGAACAACCGGGGCCACCAACTCATCGGCAACTTCAAAGACTATCGCGAGTGCCATCTTGGTGGCGACTGGCTGCTCCTCTGCTGGAGCAAGGAAGACCACGCCGTCCTTGTCGAGGTCCCCGCCGGGTATGGATCCTTCCATCATCCCAAGGCGATTGCGGAATTCATCCGGATTCTCAAACTGCTGGACGCGCGGTGACGTGATACAGGTGTTCCTGTCTGTTCCTCCCGTTGAGAAAAATTGGTCTATCAGACGGGAAATTTTTACCGCCAAGGTGGCTCACCATCTTCGCTCCTCCGATATCGTCTCACTTTCTCCCCTTCTCCTTCTTCCGTTTCGCCTCGGTCAGCAAGCGAGGACGTAGGTCCAACGCGTGAACATGCAGTCGAAGAGTGCCACCGAGTTTTTTCACAATGTTGGTTGCCTCGTCGCGTAGTAGGATAATCAGTTCCGAAAAATCGATGGACGACCCGTCATCGGGATGATCCCATTGCCGATCCTTGGCTAGCACATCGATTGGTTAATTAGCATGCACTGGCGCGGCATGTGCTATCTATAGGTATGCCATTTGTTGCCACGGGACGCGCACCATGTTGGCCACACTCGACATCCAAACAGGGAAGGCCACGACCTGGGTGAACAAGACCAGGAAGTCGGCGGACTTCGTGAAATTCATGGACCAGGTGGTCGGCGAATACCCAGGCAAGCGCCTGTATGTGGTGATGGACAATCTCAACACGCACAAGGGAGTGCTTGCCCGTGAATGGCTTGAAGAACATCCCCAGGTGAGCTTCCACCATACCCCGACCCATGCGAGCTGGGTAAATCTCGCGGAATGTTTCTTTTCAATCCTAACGGGCCAGCGGCTGCAGCAATCAGTGCATCGTTCAGCAGCGGAACTCACCAGATTTCTAAATGCATTCGTCAAAAGCTATAACAAGACTTGCGGCCCGTTTGTCTGGACGAAAGGGCCCGAGAAACGCCACCGGATCATCCAGCTAACGAAGGAATATCAAAACTCATTGCACAAGAACTCGTCGATCGATGCACTAGGCCACCGCAATACTTAGTCGGGGGCTTTTCCGGTGTGTCGGAGGGAACAATGGCGAGATAAAAGTGGCTCACACGACCTTCAGGGTCATCCAGATACCATACGATGCCCTTCTCGGCGACTGTCACGTGCCTGAATCCTGATGAATGCATCGCGATCGCCCGCGTGGACAAGGCAGCTCCCTGCTACGGTTTCCATTTCAGCAGCATTCATCACGCCAGGCAGTTCAACTCCGTCAACAAGAACATGGGTGTTGTGCAGGGAAAAACGCATTCGATGGCGAACAGTGTGGCGGTTCACCCGGGATATCGGGAATCCGGGTTCGCCCGGGCAAGGAGGGAATCGATTGAATTCGCGGGCAGTGTTACCGCTACCCCTCCGTCGCTTTCGCAGTGTCCTCCGTCAGTGAAACGGGCGCAGGGGATAGCCGGAGGCCCGAAGTTGGCTATTGATTCACGGGAAGTATCTTTCTATCACTTCAGCATGGGAATGAAACGTTGGTTGTTTGCCGGTCTCGCCGGGCTGGGCCTGTTTGCCGCAGGTTTTCTGATGGGACGGCAGGGCATCGAAAAAAACGCCGGTTTATCACTCAAGCCGGACACAACCCGCCTGCCCAATGAGCGGGATTCGTCTGGCCCGCTCGCTGAACGCACCAGGACGAGATCCGCACAAAGACCCATCGATGAAAAAAACAGCAGCTATTCCAAGATCGTGGATATGGTCAGCAGAGGAGAACTTCGGATCAGCGGAGTGGACATCAATTCCGAAAACTTCATGCCCGGCGAGAAGATGGCGGAGTTTTTCGGACTATCCGGCGAGCAACTCGCCGAGATGAAGCGGCTCGGACTCGAACGGCTCAGGGAAAAACAAAACCACGAACAGACTCTGGCGAAGATCCAGGAAGTTTCAGAATCCGGCATGGTTCTCGACCTGCCAGCGGATCCCGCATTCGCAGCCGCTGAAGCAGCTAAATTCACCGAGAGTATCAGCCAGAGTTTCGGCCCGGATGTGGCGGACATGCTTCAAACCTCCGTCAAGGAGGTCTACCGGGACTTCGATGCACCGCGCCATGTCCGCTACAACATGACCCGGAACGATTCTCTGGCAAATTTACCCGCCAATGCCCCACAGGAAATCCGCGCGATGCAAGAGGGACTGCGTGATTTCAAAGTCAGCATCAATCAGGACGAGGACGGAAGTTACATGAAAGACCCACAAGGAATGATTCTTCCCAACTCGGGCAGTTCATCAGGGACCTACAACCTGAACGACACGACACCAGACGCCTACCGCCCTCGCTATCACGACTTGTGGGAGAGGGAAATGGGTCGGAAGTAGTTGGCGGGCTGCCGGACGGAGCGGCAGGTTCGATTTTGCTAGTGGTCCGTAAAGCTCAGATTGGCGGATGGCGCAAGGTCTCGGAAAGAGAATCGTTGCGGCGAGACGCCGCAACCACGTTCACAGGCGCTATCCGCCTGATTTTTGCGCGGCGCTGGTTAATGGAACGAGTGATGGAGCATGGCGACAAGCAAGCCGGGATGGGGTGGGTGGCTGTCATTTGCCGAGGCAGCATTTTTTGTATTTTTTCCCGCTGCCGCAGGGGCACGGATCGTTGCGACCGACATCGGCGGGAGGGAGTTCGCCGGGATCCGTGAAGCCGTAGAGGTCGTTTCCAAGAGGTTCGAAATCCCGGACGGGTTCCGGGGCATGCGGCTGTTTGACGATCTTTTGGAAATCACGGTAGCTCGCGATCATGGACCCGTCTTCGGGCTGGGATCTCGCTTTGGCCGGCGGAGAAGCGATTTCCTTAAGGATCGCCTCCAGATCACCGGTGACGGACCGCAAGATGTAGCGTTTTTCCCAAAGGCGTTCGATCAAGGGCCGGAGTTCGGCGGCCCGCAGGGTCATGAGGTCGCCGACGATGAAGCTGACGAGCGCGGTGTCCACGACGTTGTCGGCGGGGGGACTGGCGAGGATGAATTCCAAGGTTTCGCGAAAAATGGATAGGACTTCCGTTCGGGTTTCCGGGCGTTTTCGGGCAAGAAACACAAGGGCGGAGACGAGAGCGCTTTTCCCTACGGACGAAATTCCGGGGAACTTCAGCCATGCGGCGACCTGCGGTAGATCGCCGGCGCAGATGGCGGCGAGCGGAGCCGAGTGGGAAAAATCGCCGAGCCAGAAGTCCAGCGCTTTGGGTGGCAGGGCATGGAAATCCAAAACCGCGGGCAGGGCTTCGGTGGCGGCGAGTTCGCCGAGAAGATAGATGGAGTGGAAGGGGAAGAACGATGATGCGCCGTCGTCTCCGGAATTGAGAAACCAAGGCGTGCTGGCAAGACCGTCGCGCAGCACGTTGGTGAGATCGGCGACGAGCGTTTCGCGCGGGAGCGCGAGGATTTCACGGATCAGGGAGTCAGGAAAATCGAGGTCGTATTCATATAGAAGTTCGATTTCCGGGTGTTGGAATGCCGGTGGATCCGGCTCGGAGGAAGGCGCTTTGGAAAGAGACGGGCATTTCACCTCGATCCGCTGCTTTTCATCCTCCGCAAACATATCCTGCCAGCGTTTCGCGTTCGCTTGCATCAGGTGGTTTTGCACGAAATCGAGGGAGGGATCGTCGGGCACCAGCTTGGCGAGGGCCGACTGGATGCCGAGGCCCTTGTCGAATTCGCCCGTATGAAAATGGATCGCGGCGGCGGAGGCGTAGAAATTCTTCACCTCTGTGATGTGGAAGAGATCGCGGTCCGGGTAGAGCTTGCTTAGGTCGAGGTCGCCGCCGAGCGCGGCCCGGGCGTTTTCGGGCTTGCCCGCCTCAATCCATTGGGAAGCCGCGCCGATCCGGCCGAAGAGATATTCCGGGTGTAAGGTGACTATTTCCTCCTGCACCCCACGGGCCTGCCGCTCCTGGCCGCGGCCTTGATAGGCGACGACCAGGTAATTCTTGAGCGTCGGGTATCCGGGAAACCGTTTGATCGCCTTCTTCAACTCCGGAACGACCCAGTTCGCACCGGAGAGGGCTCCGTGGTAAAGGCGCTCGATTTCATCACCAGTCAACCCTTCGGGCAACACGTCGTCCATGGCTTCGAGTGTAACGGGAACGCCCAGGACGGCGGCCTCAGCGGCGGTGGCCTCGGGTGAAAGTGGTATCATGGGCAACATGGCCGAAAGCATCCGAATCCGGCGGCGGATGGCAAACGGAATCCGCATCCTTGCGGCATCGCCATGGCGGGTTTATGACTCCGCCACGATGCCGTTCCGACTTGAGAGTGATTACAGCCCGGAGGGCGACCAGGCGCAGGCGATTGCGAAGCTGACGAAGTCGCTGGCGGTGGGGAACCATCATCAGACGCTGCTGGGGGTGACGGGATCCGGCAAGACGTTCACGATGGCGAACCTGATCAAGAACCACGGCAAGCCGACGCTGATCATGAGCCACAACAAGACGCTGGCGGCGCAGCTTTACTCGGAGTTCAAGAACTTCTTCCCGCACAACGCGGTGGAATATTTCGTGTCCTACTTCGATTACTATCAGCCAGAGGCCTACATCCCGCGGAGCGACACTTACATTGAGAAGGATTCGTCGATCAACGACGAGATCGAGCGGCTGCGGCTGAGCACGATGGGATCGCTGCTGACGCGGCAGGATGTGATCGTGGTGGCATCGGTTTCCTGCATCTATGGCTTGGGATCGCCGGAGGATTACGAGAACATGATGGTGCCGGTGTGGACGGGCCAGAAGCTGACGCGGGAGGAGTTTCTGAACTCGCTGGTGAGCATGCTTTTCGAGCGGAACGACATTGCCTTCGGCCGGGGGAAATTCCGGGTGCGCGGGGATGTGGTGGAGGTGCATCCGGCGTATCTGGACGAAACGGCGATCCGGGTGGAGTTCTTCGACGATGAGGTGGAGCGGATCACGAGCATCCACACGCTGACGGGCCACACGATCGAGCGGCTGGAGAACCACACGTTTTTCCCGGCGAAGCAGTTCGTGACATCGGGCGACAAGATGAAGCGGGCGACGGTCGCGATCCGGGCGGAGGCGAAGGAGCAGGTGGCGAAGTTTGAGAAGGAAGGCAAACTGATCGAGGCGCAGCGGCTGCGGATGCGGACGGACTACGATCTGGAGATGATGGCGGAGATGGGATTCTGTCAGGGAATCGAGAACTACTCGCGGCACATCACAGGGCGCGAGCCGGGGGCGCGGCCTTACACGCTGTTGGACTTTTTCCCGCGGGATTTCCTGCTGCTGGTGGACGAGAGCCACGCGACGATTCCGCAGGTGGGCGGGATGTATGAGGGGGACAAGAGCCGCAAGACAGTGCTGGTGGATCACGGGTTCCGGCTGCCTAGCGCGCTGGATAACAGGCCGTTGAGGTTCGAGGAGTTCATGGAGAGGACAGGCCAGCGCGTCTATGTTTCGGCGACGCCGGGGGCTTTTGAGATCGTGAACTCGCGGCCGGAGAACAAGGGGTTCATCCCGGTGAAGGAGAAGGATTCGTTCGGGAAGAGCATCGTACTGTTTGATTTGAAAAAGGCGCGGGTGAAGCCGAGCGGAAACGAGGAGCCGGTGGAGAATTTCGATCCGACCAAACGCGGACGGCCGCTGGTGGTGGAGCAGATCATCCGCCCGACGGGTCTGCTGGATCCGGTGCTGATTTTGCGCCCGCTGAAGGGGCAGATCGATGAGACGATCGAGCTATGCCGCCAGCGGGTGGAGCGCGGCGAGCGGGTGCTGGTGACGACGCTGACGAAAAAGACGGCGGAGGATCTGAGCGAGTATCTGCAAGGCACCGGGCTGAAGGTGCGCTACCTGCATGCGGACATCGACACGGTGGAGCGCGTGGAAATTTTGCGACAACTGCGGGCGGGGGCGTTTGATATTCTGGTAGGGATCAATTTGCTGCGGGAGGGTCTGGATCTGCCGGAGGTCTCGCTGGTGTGCATCCTGGATGCGGACAAGGAGGGTTTCCTGCGCAATGAGACGTCGATGATCCAGACGGCGGGCCGGGCGGCGCGGCACATCGGCGGCGAGTGCGTGCTTTTCTGCGACAAGATCACGGATTCCATCCAGGCGCTGATCGACGTGACGGCCTACCGCCGCGAGCGCCAACAGGCTCACAATGAAGAGCATGGGATCACGCCGCTGAGCGTAAAGCGGGGCATTCAGACGAGCCTACACACTCATGAGAATTCAGAAAAATCCGATGGCACGAAGGTGGCGGAGGATCCGGAGACCTACGACAAGGCGAGGATGATCGAGCAACTGGAAACCGAGATGCGCGAGGCGTCGTCGCGGCTGGAATTCGAGCTGGCGGGGCATTTGCGCGACCAGATCATCGCGCTGAAATCCACGCCGGCCGCGCACTCGCGGGAGCCGGTGAAATATCCCAAGGGACGGAAAGGCGGCAGCCGGAAACGCTGAGTGTGCTTGACCGTGACGGAGGATTGAGCCACCGCTTGCGGCGTGTTCACAGGGAAAAAAGACCGCCCCTACTTCGAGGCGTGGCTGAAACGGACCGGCAAGCAGTTCGCCGTGAGCGGACGGCTGACGCAGACGGCGATGGTGCTGTCCGCCGAAGAAGGCGGCACCGTGGACGAATGGCGGACCCGGCTGCGGGTGCTGCTGGAGGGCGACGAAGTTCCCTCGCTGGACCTGCTGACGCGGATTGACGCGTTGTTGGCGGGGCCATCCGCGCAAAAACCGGACGACGGCGCTCAGGGAGCGCTTTTCTAATTGCTATCACACTGCGGGCGGCCCAAGGTGTGGATTGCTCGAAGTGTTGCAAATTACCTCAACCATGCAGTTTTTGCAGGGCCGTCTTGGCACAGCTCTTGCAGGAGCACCATAGCCCCATAGAAATAATTAAAAATAAACTTCTTGTGACTAACACGCCACTAACGGAACGTCTTTAGCCAATCACCGATGCACCGGCTTTCATCCAGATCCTCCGTTTACCGTTTCCGGTTCGCCGCCCTGCTGCTCTGCACCCGCTGCATGCTGGCGGTGGCCAGCGTCGGAGTGCTTTTATACTCCCTTTTCATCAACGACCGGGAGCTGACCATCATCGGCATCGCGATGGGCACGGTCACCCTGTTTTCCATCCTGCTGCAGTGGATGATTTCCGCCCGGACACGCTGCCCGCTATGCCTGACGCCGGTCCTGGCGAACAAGGAGTGCTCGAAACACCGCCACGCGCGCAAGCTGCTGGGCAGCCACCGCCTGCGGGTCGCCTTGGCGATTCTGTTCAAGGGCTCGTTCCGCTGCCCGTATTGCCATGAGCCGACATCGGTCGAAGCGAGGCCGAAACGGCCGGGATATTCGCGGGATTGACAGACCCGCATGATCCGTCGAGCTTCCGCGCATGAATTTCATCACGAAATCCCTGCGATCCATGATCCCGCACGCGGCCGGGCTTGCACTTGCCCTGACCGTCACCGCCCGCGCCCAAAACGCCGAACCAGCCATGCCTGAAACACCATCCGATGTAGCCGCCGCCCCTGCCGATGCCGTCAAAACCGCATCCGGCCTTGCCTCCAAAGTCATCACTGCTGGCAAAGGAGAAACCCATCCGTCCGCCGCAGACACCGTCACGGTGCACTACTCCGGCTGGACCCCCGACGGAAAACTCTTCGACAGTTCCGTGAAACGCGGCCAACCGACCAGTTTCCCGCTCAACGGCGTGATCAAGGGCTGGACCGAAGGCGTGCAGCTCATGGTGGAGGGCGAAAAGCGCCGCTTCTGGATCCCTGCCGGTCTCGCCTACGGTGAAAACCCCGGCGGCGGACGTCCCGGCGGTCTGCTCGTTTTCGATGTGGAGCTTTTGAAAATCAAAGCAGCCCCCAAGCCGCCCGCCGTCCCTGAGGACGTGGCCGCCGCTCCCGAGAGCGCTGAGAAAACCGCTTCCGGCATCGCGTCCCGCGTGATCACCAAAGGGACCGGCACCACCCACCCGAAAGCGACCGACCAGGTGAAAGTCCACTATTCCGGCTGGACCACCGACGGCAAACTCTTCGATAGCTCCGTGATGCGTGACGAAGCGATCGTTTTCCCACTGAACCAAGTCATCCCCGGCTGGACCGAGGGCGTGCAACTCATGGTGGAAGGCGAAAAACGCCGCCTCTGGATCCCCGGAAAACTCGCCTACGGTGAAAGCCCGCCTCCAGGCGCACCCGCCGGCACGCTCGTGTTCGACGTAGAGCTTCTCGAAATCGTCAAATGATCCGCCCTTGGGCAAAGTTTCTCTGCATGGCATCCGCCCTCGGCCTCGCGTCGTGTGCGGATGCCCCGAAGCAGGCAGCCACGGTCACCCGCACCGCGCCGCTGGTCACGCAGCGGAAGGAGATTTCTCCGGAAAAAACCGCCGAGCCGGCCATGACCAAAGGCAAGATCACGCGGATTCCGCTGGGAACCTTTTTCCAACTCCAGCAATCCGACAAGGCACTCATTTTCGATGTCCGCCCCGGATTTTACTACGGCCTCGGGCACATCCCCGGAGCCATCAACTGGCCGAGAGGCCGCTTTGAAGAACAACTCGCCCAGCGCGAGGCTCAGATTCAGGCCGCCGTCGCCGCCGACAAACCGGTGCTGCTCTACTGCACCGATCTCGCC
>JBDSNC010000124.1:0-73350 GCA_039915545.1 Luteolibacter sp. | reverse complement strand
TGTCTGGGAAATCCGAGGTAAAAGCTTCCGCACCGAATGCGCCGGAATCATTCGCGTCGTCATTCCGAAGTTCCGCCATCGAAAAAGGGGCGTTGCGGCGTGACGCCGCAACCACGTCCGCAAGCGCTGTTCTTCATCTTGAATTTGACAGAAATCTCGCAGATGCCATGATCGAAGTCATCCATCCTGGCGGAATAACCACCGTGCAGGACCTCGGCCGCCCGGGTCACGAAAGCTCCGGCGTCTCTCCCGGCGGCGCGGCGGATCGCTCCGCGCTGCGCATGGCGAATCTGCTGGTCGGAAATGACGAGGGCGCGGCCTGTTTGGAAATCTGCCTCAGCGGACCGGTGCTGAAATTTCATGCCGACGCCGTGGTCGCCTTCTTCGACGGCACCGGACGCCCGCAACGGGTGACCGCGGGCGAGATCGTGGATTTCTCCAAACTGAAATGCGGTGTGCGCGCTTGCCTCGCGGTGTCCGGAGGATTTGCGGTGCCAAGCGTGTTAGGAAGCGCATCCACCGATCTGCGCGCCGGATTTGGCGGCATTTCCGGACGCGCCCTGCAAATCGGCGATCGCCTGTATTTAGGAAAAGCAAAGCCCGCACCGCGCGGCGACGGCTGGCATATCGGCCGTGGGGGTCGCGGTTCACAGATCGAGCTGCGCTTCATTCCCGGGGTGCAGGACACTTGGTTTTCCGCCGAGGCAAAACAGCGTTTCCGCGACACGATCTATCAACTCACCCCGAAATCCGACCGTATGGGCGCACGGCTGTCCGGCGAAAAACTCGAACTCGCAGCCCCGCGCGAAATGGTCTCGCAGCCCGTCGCTTGTGGCTCGGTGCAGGTGCCGCCTGACGGCCAGCCGATCGTCCTGATGGCCGGGCGCCAGACCATCGGCGGCTACCCGCAGATCGGGCATGTGATCTCGGTCGATCTGCCGAAGCTCGCCCACGCGTGGCCGGGGACTCGGGTGAAATTCCGCGAAGTGACCTTGGAGCAGGCCTGGGAGCTGAAACGCCGCGAAGAGCGGGACTTTGCCCTGTTGCGGACCGGGCTGGAGCTTCTAAAGTGACGACCATGAGAAGCATCGATCTGAACGCCGATCTCGGCGAAGGCGGCGGCGAGGACGCCGTGCTTCTGACGCTCGTGACTTCGTGCAACATCGCCTGCGGCGGACATGCGGGAAGCGATGAAATCATGCGCCGCAGCGTGGATCTCGCACTGGCTTCAGGCGTGGCCATCGGCGCGCATCCCGGTTACGAGGATAGGGGAAATTTCGGTCGCCTGGAAATGGATCTGCCGCTGGACGTGGTAACGGATCTGGTTGCCCGGCAGGTGAAGAAACTCGCCGGATTTGCCGGAGGCCGCCTCCATCATGTGAAACCTCACGGTGCGCTTTATAACCGGGCAGATAGAAGTCCGGAACTCGCCGCTGCGGTCGTGGCAGGTGTGAAGAGAATCTCACCAGAACTCATTCTCTACGCACCGCCAGCAGGAAAGCTCGCCGCCGCCGGCAACGCGGCCGGCCTCACCGTGATGGCCGAAGGCTTCGCCGACCGCCGTTATCGTCCCGACGGAACCCTCGTCCCCCGAGCCGAACCCGGCGCGGTGATCACCGACATTGACGAAGCCGTGGCGCAGGCACTGGGTCTCGCCCGCAGTGGGCTGATAGAAACCCTCTGCGTCCACGGCGACGGTGCGCACGCCGTGGAAATGCTGCGTGCCATCCGCAAGGCGCTGGATCGGGGCTGAGCTTGATCCCACCTGCTATCAGCGGCGGCGCAGGCGGCGGAAGAAGGAATGCGAGAAAGCCTGCGCCTGCGGCACTCCGGCCAGCAGGGTGCCGGCGAGGTAGATCACTCCGAAGACGCCGAAGACAAGCACCGCGATAATCGCCGGATGGAGGTGGAGGCTCTGGCGGAAATGTTCTGCCAGAAGTTTCATCCCCCAACCGCCTGCGGAGCCTGCCAGCGCGGGTATCCAGAGCCGGGCGATGAACGAGGCGGCGATGCCGGTGGTTCCGATTTTCCGGTTCAGAGCCCGCCGCAGCAGGGTGAACTCGACCCACCCGGCGACGCCCGCGGTGGCGGTGAGACCCACGGTGCCCCAGGCGCGGTCGATGCCGAGCCAGCCGGGCAGATAGATTCCGCCGATGCAGCCGAGCACCGTGGTGAGCGCCACCCGCACGATCGCGAAACGCAGCGGCGTTTTCGTATCCTGCATGGCATAGAAGGTGGACGAGTAGAGCCGTCCGAGTGTGGACGCGAGCATCCCGATGCCGCTGCCCGCGAGTGTGAACCAGACGTAACGGAGATCGGCCTGGAGGAAATTGCCGCCTTGCAGGATGGGGGCGGCAGCGATGTCTCCCAGAAACACCAGTGCGGCGGTGGACGGCACGATGAAAAACGCGACCTGCTTCAACCCTTGGTCCAGCTTGGAACGAATCCTTTCATTCGCGGCCTCCACGTCGCCCGCATTCGCCCGTTCCCGCGACATTTCCGCCAGGCTTGCGGCCGAGACGGACATTCCGAAGAGGCTGACGGGCAAGAGATAAAGCGTCTGAGAGTAGCTGAGCGTGGTGACCGCTCCGTCCGGCAGCCAGCTCGCGAGAAAACTGTCGATGTAGGCGCTGATCTGGACGACGCCGCGTGCGACGACGACCGAGCTGAAGCTGATGAGCACCGCGCGGACGTTGGCGGATTTCCACTCGATGGAGAACTTGAGGTTCGGCGCAAGTTTCAACACCGTCGGCACCTGCACCGCGAACTGGAGAAAACTGCCGAGCACAAGTCCCCACGAGGTCGTGCGAGCGAGCTGGTCGAGCGACTGGTGGCCGCCGAAGGCCAGCAGTGCGCCGATGATGGTGAGGTTCCAGACGACCGGCGCGACATAGGAAAGGAAAAACCGGCGGTGGCTGTTCAGCACGCCGAGGCACCAGGCGGACATGACCAGCAGCGCAATACCCGGGAACAGGATCTGGACGCATTGAATGGTAAGCTCGCGCTTGTGGCCGGTGAATCCGTAGGCGATCACATCGATCAACTGCGGCGCAAGCATCACTCCGGCCAGCGCCAGCAGCGAGGTGACAAGAGCCAACAAGGAGGCGATCACCCCCGCAACGCGGTCCGCTTCGATGGAATTTTTCTCACCCAGCAGCTTCGCGTAAACCGGAATGAACGAAGCCGAGAGCACGCCCTCACCGAAGAGATTCTGCAGGAGATTCGGAATCTTCAGAGCGGCGTTGAACGCATCCGCCTCCGGTGACAACCTTCCGAAATAATGCGCGAAAACCCGCACCCGGACGAGCCCGGCGATACGGCTGAGGAAAATCCCGGCGGCGACAAACGCGGCACCGCCACGCACGGCCTTCGCGGGTGCCGCCGCAGCATCGTTTCCGGAGGGAGTGGGGTTCGCTGCCATTTGAGGATGTCGCCGCGGAGCATTGCCATCCTCACCGCCGTGCCAAGCGCGGATTTGGCCGCTGGAATGGGCCCATCATGTCGGGATGTCCTGTCCTCAGACCGGCGCGAAGGCACTATGCATCTTGATCTGCTTGTCGACCGCGAGCCCCGCGAACGCCCGTGCGGCCCCTGCTCCGACGATAATCTCATTCTTCCCCGTCTCAAACCGACGGCCTTCGATCATCTCGATGTTTCCACGAACGTCGAATGCTCCCTGCTCCACTCCGCGGAACGGGACGTCGCGTCGGTGCCGGTGGAGCGCTTCGGCAGGTTGATGATGACAAACAGCTCCGCAGAAGTGATGGGCGCATTGCCGTTGCGGGCGATGCCGGGTGCGTCGGAAATTGTCTTCGTGGATTCACGGTCGAGGCCGCTGGTCATCTCGCTATCAGCTCCGGTGCGGAGCACGATGGCCACATCCGGCGAATCGGAAGCGGTCATCGCGCTGCGGTATCCCTGCGCGATGGCCAGCACGCCCACCAGCACGCCCACCACTCCGGCGATCCCGACTGCCGCGGTCAGCGCAGCCGCCTTGCGCTCGGGGATCGTGCGCAGGTTGAACCACGCCACGGAAAACATCTGGGTGAGGAGGGACATGCCGGAGAACACCTTCCCCACAATCGGCTTTGAGACAATCTCCAAATGTGTTCCGGGCCACGATCCGCCCCTTCTATACACTTTCATCATGCCCACCTCTCCAGTTTCACCAATTCCCGCCTTGCCAACCGGAGTTAGGTGCCGAAGATCCCACAGCCCTCCGCCGGACAGAACTTGGCTTTCATGCCCCTTTGCCAAAAGCGAAGGGTCTTTGCTTGAGGAAAATCAATCCATCCCCCAAGCACAATCAACTTGCCAACCACCTCCTCAACCCAGCAGAAAACACCCATACGAAGTGGTGCACTTTGAAGTGATTACTGGTGGTGCATTTTGAGGTGATCGGTTACACCTAGCAGACAAATTTTCACACCCGGCGATTATTTTCTAGCCCCCCGTCCCTTTTTATCGAGTATTGCAAAGTCCAATTCAGAATCCTCCCCATCAGCATGAAAAGACTTGTCGCTAGAAAAGCACTGTCCGCAACATCTGCCGCCCTTTTGACAATCGGGCTATCAGGTTGTCGGTTTTTTCCGGCAGAAACCAATACGGGCTACGCCTGGAAGGTTCCAAAAGCCACTAACACTGCCAATCCGGACGTATATCCCGAAGCTCGATTTCCCGGATTGAGCGAAAAGGACGACTTCGGAATCTGTTTCTCCGGTGGAGGTAACCGATCCGCGGTCGCCACCCTTGGTCAGCTGAGAGCCCTCAAGGAAATCGGCATTCTGGATCGTGCTCGTTACGTTTCAGCGGTATCAGGTGGTGCTTGGGGCTCTGCTCCATGGGTGTTCCTTCAGGACCCATCACCGGAGGCGGAGAGGGCGTTTCTGGGGCCTCTGAAAATGCCGGCCCAACTCACGGAACACGATCTTTTTGACTCGCCGGATCCCAAGTCGTTTGCCGCTTGTGCGAGTAGTGCCGAAATCAACCTCGTTCGCTACGCCCGTCGCCTTGGTGGGGATGAGAGCTTCGGCAAGGAGATTGGCCGGATCTTCCTAGAACGCCACGGGATGGACGATGCAGGCAAGATTCCCGTTTATGGACAGGCTGAAAAGCGGCGTATCATGTCGCTGAATTCCCACCTGAAGGAAAGTGACCTCCTTGTGTGCCGCGAGGGGCGGCCATATTACATTGCTGGCTCGGCACTGTCCCGTCGCGATCACCTGGTTACAAACCCGGAGCAACTCTACGTTCCCTTCGAATTCACGACCTCGTATGCAGGTGCCCGGACTTACAATCGCCGCTCACGGGATTGGTGGCCCTTCGATATTCCGGTGGGTGGTGGCTATATGGACAACGTGATCTACGACGGACTCCCGCGCCATGAGGTGGATCTCGGAAATGGAAAGTTCGGGTTGTCATCTGCAAAGCCCAAGCCGTTTCCCTTTTATGGTGCTACTTCCAGGCTCTCGCTTCCTGACATTCTGGGCGCTACCGGCTCTGCTCCGACAGTCGCGGCTCCATTCTTGGCCGATGTGCTTGGATTTCCGGAGTTCCAACACACCGCTCCAGGAAATCTACCAGGTCTTCGCACTCGTGAACTGCTTCATACGGACGGCGGTGCGATCGACAATCTGGGACTGATGCCGCTTTTGGCACGCGGCGTGAAAAACATCCTGGTGTTCTACAATACACCGTCGCCCTACAATCCAGGCCACATGCCCGGTGAGATCGGTCACGTTTTCGGCAAGAGCAAACAACATGGAATTCTCGCCCATTTTGATCAGGAACTCGCTCGGATGAATCATGTCATTGATGATCCGAAGGGAATTCAAGCCGCGGAGATGGTTGCGTCATTCGATAAGGCCTTCTTGGCGCGGAAAGCAATGGTCCACACCGGAACCTATCGCATCCGGAACAATTCCTACCATTCGATCAAGGGAGGGAATGTGGTGAATATCGTCTGGGTCATTCTCGGGCCTGCCGGTGTCCTCAAACCCGAGACCGCTCCCGATCCCGAAGCCTCACCCACTTTGGTGACTGCCCCCACCATGCAGTTGGAAGAGACGATTTGGTTCAACTCACTGAAACCTGACTTGCAGGCGAAGTTGAGGCAGAATCCGGAGCTCAAGAACTTCCCCCACTACAAGACCTTCCTCAACAACGGACGCAGGATCATCGACCTGACCCCGCTGCAAGTGAACACTCTCGCGCACTACACGTCCTACGCGGTCCAGATCAACGCCACGAAGATCAAGAGCTTTCTCAACATCTCGGGAGGAGCCCACTAACCATGACCACTCCTCGTCGAGTTGGGATGCGGTGGCTCGTGATCTCTTGTGCTGCTTTGGGGCTACCCTCGTGCATCGGTTCAGGAACAGGAACGTGGATTACCTCGGGACCGGGACCGGAAGATCTGGTGGTCGTCTCGATGGGCAAGAAGCAAGCGATTGTGACAGGGACGGTGAAGAAGCCGTTTTTAGGAAAGCCTCGCGGCGATGGAGAGTTGCAGGCTTTTGTGCCTGGCTCTGGAAACTCGTTCGAGACTGTGTTCCGTGGAGGGCAAACCAACACTATCCCATTCAGTCCGGCCGGAATCGCGTATGTGGAGGGTTCCCGGGATCCAAGATGGCCGGGCGCGGATCTCGTCTACGCCACTAACCTTGCCGGTCATTCCGTTGAAGTGTTCGAGGTGCTTGATGGAAAGTTCATTCATCGCGGACCGCTGCCATCCAAGGAACTCCTCAAACAGCCCAATGGGATCGCGGCATTCAGGGATGGAACTGTCTACGTGACGGACTTCGATCTCCCCCCGTCGCGTGCAGGAGATCTTCCTCACCCGGTTAACGTGGATCCGGATAAGACTGCAAACACACTGATCGCCTACACCCCCCCTGCGTGTGGGAAAGGGGAGGGAAAGTGGAAAGTCGTTGGCGCAGGATTCAACGGCTGCAATGGCGTCGCACCTGGTCCGGAAGGCCGGTCCCTGCTCGTCGCGTGTTGGCATTCCAGCACGGTATGGTCGATTCCTCGCAATCCGGAAACAGGGGAACTGTGGTATCATGGGACAGCGAAACCCCTGGGCCTCGGACTCCGCTTTCACCCGGACAACATCAAGCTCACGAGCCCCGGGCACTACGAAGTCTGCGGACAGAATTCCAAGATCGGGCCTCTGTTGAACTTCCTCCTCTCCCTGCCATCAGCGCCCGGAGGAGCCATGGGATTCGATTGGAACGGCAGCGACCTCAGCGGGATCGAGGACAGAACATCGGCCCTCTCTGGCAATCGACTTGGTCCATCCACAGCCATTGTTCTCGGGGTCAACCTCTACGCAGGTCAACCCAAGGACAGGAACGTTTACACGGTGAAATTTCGGTCGTCTCGTCGTTAGTGCCTGCCGTTCTGAGAGGTCATGAGCGGCAGCGTCGAAGGGGTCAGTCGCGACTAACATCGAATCGAAGGGGTCAGTCGAAGGGGCCAGTCCCGACTAACAGGAATTGCAGGTTTCACCCCGGATGATTTAGAAGAATCCCATGGCCAGACCCTTGCGATACGAGGCGGCGGGAGCGGTTTACCACGTGATGGCGCGTGGCGACGGCGGCAAACCGGTGTTTGAAGACGACAAGGACCGCTACGGCTGGGTGGATCTGCTGGAGGCGGGCTGCGCGCGGTTTGGCTGGCGGGTGCATGCCTGGGTGCTGATGGGGAACCACTTTCATCTCCTTCTGGAAACCCCGGAGCCGAATCTGGTGGCGGGCATGAAGTGGATGCTCGGGGTTTACTCGCAGCGCTGGAACCGGCGGCGGCAGCGCAAGGGACACGTTTTCCAAGGACGCTACAACGCCGTGGTGGTGAATGGCGAGGAGCGCGATGGCAGTTATTTCAAAATCGTGGCGGACTACATCCATCTCAATCCAGTCCGGTCGGGATGGGCGGGCGGCGATACGGGCAAGCGGTTGAGAAGTTGGAAGTGGAGCAGCTTCGCAGCCTACGCGGGAGGCAAGCAGCCCGAGTGGTTGGAAACGGCCAGGGTGATGCGCGCATTCCAGCTATCCGACGACGGACGCGGCGGCCGGGCGTATGCGGGATACCTTGAAGAGCGGGCCAAGGATGCCAAGCAGGCGGTCACGGATGAATCGCTCAAAGAGCTGAGGCGGGGTTGGTGCCTAGGTGAAAAGGGCTTTTCGGAAAAGGTGTTGGAGGCGCTTTCCGGCGTCGTCCGTCCCAAGCGGAAACGCGGCAGTGTGTCCGGGGAGGCAGCGAGCGCCCATGACGCGGCCGAAGCGGAGCGCATTGCGGTGGCCGCCTTGCTCGCGCTGGGGCTGCCCACCGAGGCATCCGCATTGCACGGCAAGGGAAAATGGGTCGAGGAAACTACCTTGGTCGCGGTGCTGATCCGCAAACGGACCGGCGTGAAAAACCGCTGGGTGGCCGAGAGACTGGGGATGGGGCATGAAGGGAATGTGACGCGGGCGATCCGCAGGGTGAGCGAGCACCCTGCGCGGAAAGTGAAATTGGCGGATCTGGAAGCAATGCTTGTTAGTCGGGACTGACCCTTATCGCTGATGACCCTTTTCGGGATTCCTCAGCACCGTCATCGAACCGTCTCGTGCGGGCTGATGGGCTCTATCGCGTTCCTTCGCGGCTTCGGTGTTCGATCTCTTGAAGCGAATCAGCTGGAAGCGTTTCAGGTCCTTCTCAGCGCTTCGGAGATTTTCAACCGCATCGCCTGTAAGGCCGGGAGCGCGCCGGCTATGATGCCGAGTGCGATTGCAAGCACGGCACCGATGACGAGGTTGTTAGCCGGAATGTAAAACACCGGCAGCATGCTGGGTACCGGGCTGCCGCCGAGCGAGATCAGCCAGGCGATGCCGAGCCCGCCGAAGCCGCCGAGGATGGCGATCAGGCAGGATTCCAGCATCACCAGTGAGAGCACGCGGAGGTTGGTGAAACCCATCGCTTTGAGCACGCCAAGTTCGCTGGTGCGTTCCCTGACGGACTGCGCCATCGTGTTTCCGGCGACGAGGAGGATGGTGAAAAACACCGCGCCGACCACGGCCATGACGATGGACGCGATGTCGCCGATCTGTTGGGCGAATCCGGCTGCGAACGCTCCCTCTGCTTCGGTCTTGGTCTCGTAGGGCGAGTTGGCGAAATTTTCATCGATCTCCGCAGCGATGCTTGCGGCCTTCTGTGGATCTGCAATGCGGACGGTGTACCAGCCGACCTGCCCCTTGTTCTTCTGCCGCGCTTCCTCGAAATAGTCGTAACGAAAATACAGGCTGCTGGTGTCACCGCCTTTTTTCTTCGCGTCGAAGATGCCGACGACTTCGAACTCCCACTGTCCCATGCCCGCCGGCTGGCCCCAGATCGGCGACTTGATAGGGATGCGGTCGCCGATCTTCCATTTGAAACGCTCCGCCGTCATGCGGCCGACGATCACGCCCGTGCGGGTGGCGAGCCATGCCTGTTTTTCCGAATCCTTGAGAACGAATTCCGGAAACATGTCGAGAAACGATTCGGGCTCGACCGGCATGGAGGCGAAGAAGTTTTTCGGATCATCCTGATAGAGCCCGCCGAACCATGTCTGGTGGCAGACCGCGCCGACGCCCTTCACCGACTGGATCCGGCTCTTGTAGCTTTCCGGCAGCGTCTGGATCAGCGAGACCTTGTGCCGCGTGATGAGCCGGTCCTGGCCTGCCATCTCTACACCACCGCCGAGCGCGACCTTGAGCGCGCCGAGGAAGGCGAAGAGCATGAAGGCGACGAAAATAGAGAGAAACGTGAGCGCCGTGCGCAGTTTCTTCCGTTTCAGGCCTGCCCAGACGAGTGGAAGGAATTTCATGAAACGGGTTCGGTGGAGAGTTGGCCCTTGTCCAGATGCACCGTGCGGCTGGCGCGGGCGGAGGCGTGCGGATCGTGAGTGACCATGATGATGGTCTTGCCGTGGTCCTTGTTGAGCGACTGGAGGAGCGAGAGAATCTCATCGCCGGACTTGCGGTCGAGGTCGCCGGTCGGTTCGTCGCAGAGCAGGACCGTGGGATCGGTGACGATGGCGCGGGCGATGCCGACCCGTTGCTGCTCGCCGCCTGATAGAGTGCGCGGGAAATGTTTTGCCCGATGCGTCAGCCCCACCGCTTCGAGCGCGGCGGCCACATGCTGGCGGCGGGCGGCCTTGTTCAAATGCGTGAGCAGCAAGGGCAGCTCGATGTTGCGCTCGGCGGATAGGGCGGGAAGGAGATTGTAAAATTGAAACACGAAACCGATGTGCCGCGCGCGCCAGGCGGCGAGTTGTTTGTCGGAAAGCTGGTCCACACGGTCCGCGCCGATCTGGACGTTTCCGGCGGTCGGCCGGTCGAGCCCGCCGATGAGATTGAGCAGCGTCGATTTCCCTGATCCGGACGGGCCCATGAGTGCGAGGAACTCGCCGTCCTTCACGTCGAGGTCGAGTCCTGATAGGACGTGGATCTCCTCGGAGCCGCGCTTGAAGGTTTTCGTGACGCTGCTGATGTGGACGAGGGTGTCGGTGGTGGTGCTCATCGGGTGGTTTCTACGGTGACGGCGGTGCCATCGGTGAGTTTTTCGGGAGGGTTGAGGACGACGGTTTCGCTCGAAGCAAGCCCGGCTGATAGGGTGACTTCGCTGCCGTTGGTACTGGCCACGGTCACGGCGCGGCGCTCGGCTTTTCCGTCGCGCACCACCCAGGCGATGTCCTTGCCGCCGTCCTTTTGCACGGCGCCTTTGGGAATGATCAGAACATTGCCGACTGCGGCGGGTTCGGCGGACGGGTCGCTTTGGAAAGCCACTTTCACGCCCATCTGCGGCAGAATGCGCGGGTCGAGTTTTTCAAAAGCCACGCGCACTTTCACCGTCGCCTTCTGGCGGTCCGCAGTGGGGATGATGGCGGTGACCTTGCACGGGATTTCCCAGTCCTGATAGGCATCCAGCTTCGCGACCACCGGCTGCCCGGCCTTCACGCGGTTGATGAAACTCTCGCCCACGTCCACTTCGATTTCCAACGACGCCATGTCCACCAGCGTGCAGATACCGGTGCGCGTGAATCCTCCCGACGACATCGGGGAAATCATCTCACCCGGCTGCGAGTCCTTCGTCGTTACCACACCGGCGAAGGGGGCACGGATGATCGTGTCGTCGAGCTGCTGCTTCCAATCGTCCACCTGCCGCTCGGCCACGACGATGTCGGCTTTCAGGCGTTCGAGTTTCGCCCGCTGTGCTCCGGCGTCCGCCACCGCCTTGCCGACATCGGAAGCACTAACCGCCCGGGTGCCTAGCAGGCCGTTGACACGCTGCATCTCCGCTTCGGTGTAGGTCACCATCGGCTCGATTTCTGCTAGGCTTTTTCTGACAGATTCGAGTTGGGCGGTGGCCAGGCGAAGGCCGGACTCGACGTTCGACGAGTCGAGTTTCGCGAGCACCTGGTCCTTCTCCACCTTCATGCCCTCCTCCACCAGGACCTCCGCGACCTTGCCGGTGATCTTCGAAGAAACGGTGGCGTCCAACCGTGTCGTGACATAGCCCGAGGCGTTGAGCAAAGTGCGTGCGCCGTTTCCGCCCTGCGAGTTTCGCACCTGCACCGGTGCCGTTTTTACGGAAATCGGCTTTTCCCGCATGAACCACCACGCCCCCGCGCCACCCAGCAGGAGTATGATCAACAGGATCCACCAGACCCCGCCGCTGCCGGACTTGAGCGGTGCTTGCGATCGGTCGATGCGCAACGCATCAAGGCTGGAGGGCTTGGAATCCATGGAACGGCCAATGAATTAGTCGCAAACCTTCCCTGGGACAAGCTTTGAGAAGTTGAGGGGAGTGTTGAGAGTCGGAATTCACTTTCACCGGCATTTTCTGACACTCAACACTCAACCTCTTCAATGATCTTCCGATAAACCGCCACCTCGTCCGTTGCCACGCGTTTCAGCTCGGGGTCCTTGTCGAGATCCACGAAATACAGGCCGAAGTCCGTGTTCGGATCAAACGCATGACCCCACTCGCGGTTCGAGGTGATCGACCAGAAATTATACCCCTTCACCGGCACCCCGTGGCCGATCGCCCGCTCCACCTCGGCGAGGTGGAGGCGGATGTAGTCGGTCCGGGAAACACCATTGGCCACCGGCACGCTGCCGTTTTCCACGATGAAAAGCTCCTGCCCCGGAAACCAGCGATGGAAGCGCCGCAACGCATGATAGAGACCCTGCGGCCACACCGGCGCCTGCAGGAAGCGCCCGTGCGCCGCATCCTCCAGCGAGCGGAATTTCCCCAGCTTCCACGTCGGCAGTCCCCAGTAATAGTCCAGCCCCACGAAATCCTGCGCGCCGACCGCCTCATCCGGGCAAAGCTCCACCGGCAGCTTCCCCGCCATTCCGAGATACCACCAGTTCACGTTTCCTATCAGACTCGTCGTCCCCCAGAACCGCCACGCCCAGTTCAGCCAGCCGGACTTCGTTTTCAAAACCGTCAGCCGGTTCCCCGGCTCCAGCGGCACGATCACCAACCGCCGCTCGTCTCCCAGAATCTCATGCGCGATCATCCGCGCCAGCTTCGTTTCCAGTCCCTCGCCGCCGCCGTCCGCCAGTGAGCCCGGCGCGTCCGTCCGGATCCCGATCCGGATCTTCCCCCGCCGCCGCACCCGCCGCAGGTCGCGGCTTTCCGAAAATCCGTCCAATGGCTCATCCTTTCCGCCGAACACCTCGCGCAGCGAAACCGGCCGCTTCGCCTGCTTCACCGCCGGGCTGCCGGGAGAAAGCCCCGCCTCCTCCGCATCGTGACCCAGCTCGCGCTGGAACGCCGCCACCACCTTGTTCACGCGCGCTAACAGCGCGTCATGCCCGTGTGGCGCGGCCACCACGTAGGCCTCGTCGCTCAGCCCCGTCACGAGGAAACGGAATTTTCCTCCCGCCTCCAGGCCCTCCGGCAGCAGGAAAAACGCATCGCCATACACCGCGTCCACCTCGCCGGTCAGCAGGGCCGCCCGCGCCGCGTCGTAGTCGGAGAAAAGCCGTTTCACCGCCGTCCCCGGCAGATCGCGCTTCCACGAATCCGGCTGGTTGCCGATCCCCACCACCGCCACTTTGCACTGCGCCAGCGCCTGCATGTCCCCGCCGGGAAACTCCGCCGCCACCAGCACCGCCTTGCCCGTGCGCAGATAGGGATCACTCGTTTCGAAACGCACTCCATCGCGCGCCGTCACCCCACCGATCAGCAGATCCACATCGCCCTTCTCGCTAACAAGCGCGCCGCTTGTCGTGAATTTGAACAACGCCTCCGACAGCCCGCGATGACACGCACCCCAGTCCATCAGCATCTGCAGCCACGTCGGGAATCCCGTCACCAGCGGATTCACCCCCACCATCGCATCCGCCCGCCGCGCCTTGACCGCCTTGCGCGCCCTCGCATGCGCGAGAAACAAGTTAGGGATCAGTTTTCCCACCGCTTCCGCCTCCGCATCCACGTCCGATCCGCGCGGCAGACCCGGCGGCATGTAATAACGGTTCTGCCACCACGGCTTGATGTAGCCGAAGGTCAGTTGGCTCGGTTCGTTGAAGGTGATCCAGTAATCCACCACATCCCCCATCGTCTCTGCCACCCGGTCCGCATATCTCGTGAAAAACTCTGGAAAACGGCCGCCGATCATCCCGCCGTGATCCCTCTCCAGCCACACCGGCCAGACGAAGTGATGCAGCGTCACCATCACCTTCATCCCGTGCCGGCGCACGCACTCCGCCACTTGCCGGTAGTGGTCCAGCGCCGTCTGGTCGAACACCCCTTCGGAAATTTCCACCCGCGCCCAAGCCGTCGAGAACCGGAAAAGTTTGCACCCCATCCCCGCCGCCGCCGCGATGTCCTCCTCATAGCGGTTCCAGAAATCCGTTGCCCTCCCCCGCGCCGTCAGCCCCTGGCAGCGTTCCCAAAGATCCCACACGTCCTCACAACCCGGATCATGGGCCTCCACCTGATGGTCGGCATTCGCCGTGCCGAAAAGAAATCCTTTGGGAAAAGCCATCGCGCACCGCCTTATTTTATCCGCCTGAGCCCGAAATCTGGATGACGCCGGTCATGGCGTAAGACAGCGATCCACAAAAATGATCCGTCAATCTCATACAGGATGTGATAAGGAAATGATCGGAGCTGAAGGCGTCTCAGACCACCATCGGAAAAGTGATGGCCGGCAGGATGCCTGATGATCGCTCTGACAACATTCTCCACCTCCTCGAAGAATCGCTCCGCCAGTTTCGAACCGCCTTCTCCTTCATAATAAACCAGAGCGGCTCGAAGATCCTTGCTGATCAGTCTGTGATAAACGACCTCCACGATTCAGCGGCCGAGTTCGGACTTGATCTGATCCCAAGAGCGTCGGGCCGCAGGATCCTGCTTCATCTCTCCGATTCGCCGTTGCGCCTCCATGGAGCCATCATCGGCGTCGGCAAGAACCGCAGGCAGGGAACCGAGAAGCTCGGCTGCCAGCAATGCGCGCTGATCTTCCGGCAGGCCCATCGCCTCCTTCTGAATCTGAGTCACGTTCATGGCGGGAAAGTAGCGTCCCTGTTCTGGTGAAGCCACCCTATTTTTGGAGCGATGGAATCAAGGAGCCATCCGGCCGACCGCCATCACTTCAATCGCGGGGTTCCGAACCTGGGATTCCGAGGGTCGCGCCGGTGGAATCTAGCAGACACGACGCTTCAGTCCGGAAACCAGTTGATCAAAAGTGATCCAAACACCGGGATCGCTCTCCGCTTCGCGCATCCGTTCCAATACCTCCGGATCGGAGACTTCATAAACCGGGCTCTCCAAACCGTGAAGCAGGCGGGAAGCAAGGGAAGCCCGCTCCTCTTCAGAGAGTTTCGAGGCCTCGGTGGCGATTTCTCCCAATTTCATGACAGCGCAATGTATCCGACAGTCCTCGACGTCGCCAGCAAGATTTTTCACGGAAGATATCTGAAGCTGCCGGAAGTTTCTATTGGAGATCTGTAGCGGCGGATCATGTGAGGTCGGGCAGGCGCGTTTCCGGATAACAGATTTTTGCCCATTTGACAACCCGGCAACAGGGATCGAAGTGTTTGTTACTTCCACATCGAAGGTCCGGCACTCTCGTCCTCCGGTAGGGTTTCACCCCATGGCGGCCGCTCCATCACGTGGCACATTCATCCTGCCCGCAAAACTCCATCAACACCACCCATCCCATGAATCCGTCGTTTCTCTCACCCGCCCGCCTTTTCAAAACAGGTGCCCTCGCCCTGATCTGCCTGATCGCGCTGCCCCAGCCGGCCGAGGCCAAAGGACCGAAGGAATTCAAACACGGCAAGGGCAAGTCATCTCAAAAACACGATTCGCGGGACAACGGCCATGACGATCATGACCGCCAGGTCTACATCTCCCGACCGCGCTCCACCTTCATCCTCACCCTCGGCAACGGCTACGCCGGCCGCGGTTACTACTACGGACCTTCCGATTCGGCGTATTATTACGAACGCTCCGATGTCCGGTATTATGCTACCCGTGAGGCGGCGCCCCGCGAATATTATGGAAACGACGGCTATGACCGCAACTCCACCGATGCCTCCGTCCAGCGCGCGCTTTCCCGCCGCGGTTATTACAACGGCTCCATCGATGGCGCGATCGGGCCGCAGTCGCGGCGCTCCATCGCCCGCTATCAGCGCGACAACGGCCTGCGCGCGACCGGAGACATCAACTCCAGCCTGCTGCGTTCGTTGGGATTGCAATGAGCAGGCCCACGATGACTCCGATGAACTAACACGTATTCGCATTATGCACTGCGCGATTTTCACCACCTTGCGGACTTTTTGAAAAATATCGAATGCACTCCCGCCAATGCTGCTTAACTTGAACGACGCCCTGATCCATTTATATCCATGAAAACCAAACTCCTGCTGTCATTTATCCTGGCACTTCAACCACTGTCCGCCGCCGAGCAAGTCGTCACCTTGGGGGACTCGCTGACCTTTGCTTATGAAACCGAGTTCTGCCATGAGGTGAACATTCCATTCGGGCCCGATTATGGTGATGGCTTCAGCTCCAGGGTCCGCAACTGGGCGGAAATCCTGAACAAACCCGGTTACCGCCGGAGCTCATTCGATCTGGGCCCGCGCCAATACGTCAACATCGATCTCCCTTCCAGCAACGACTACGATTTTTTCCTGCGCAACAGGAATAACTGGGCCATTCCCGGTCTGCGCGTCCATCAGCTCTGGAAATTCATGAATCGCGACGCCACCATCAGTTCCATGATCGATCCCGATCTTGCCGACTTGCTGGACTATACCGATTTCAAGGAATCCACGGATTTCGCCATTAGTGATCTGGAGAATCAGATCCGCAACACCGCCGAGCGCGTGGTCATCTTCATCGGCGGAAATGATGTCCGCGGCGTCTATCCGGCAATTTACAACCACGATAATCCCGGTGATTTTGTCGAGAAATTTGTGCTCAACACCACCCGCATTGTTGATCGCGTTCTCGAACTCAACCCGAAAATCCAGGTCGTCCTTGTCAATGTCCCGCACGTCGGCATCACACCGGAGGTGAAGTCGAAGTGGCCGACGGATCCGGTCAAGACCGCCCGCGTCAGCCGCGTGCTCCGCCAACTCAATCACCAGCTTGAGAATCTCGCGAAGTCCAGGGACATTGGATACGCCGATGTGTATTGGCCCACCATTTCCATGCTCAAGAAAGCACCGTTCTGCATCCAGGGCATCCCCTTCGACAACGATGGATCCAAGACCGCGAACATCAACCACGTCTGGCTGAACGGCCCCCTGAGTAACAATTTCCACCCGAACACCAGCCTTCAGGCCGTCATCGCCAACCAGATCATCGACGCCTTCAACATGCGCTACGACACCGGCATCGCGCCGCTCAGTGCCACGGAAATTCTCGGCGGCCTGTTGGGGAAAAAACCTGAAGAGATCGACATGTCCTTCTCCAAATGGATGTCCGGCTACGGCAAGGGTGGCCTCCCCGCAAGCGATGATTCCGATGGAGACGGCATCACCGCTTCCGTCGAATTCGCCACAGGCCTCAATCCCAGACTCCAGGATGCCGATCAGATCGGTGACATCATCCGGGGAGATACCCGCGATTTTGCCTATTCGATCCGGCTCCCTGCCAGCAAACACTACACGCTCAGGGCACTCTATGCTTCCACTCCGGATGCCCAGCCTACTGTGGTCAAACCCAATCCCGCCACCGAGGCCGACGGCTACGCCCACGTCAGGCTCCCCGTCTCCGATCCTGGCACCGTCAGCCTGCGCGCGACCATCCGCTGAGGAAATATTCTGCTAAAAGGCGCTGGGGGTTCGCCCGATCCCCAGTGCTTGGATGTCGCGAACTAACAAATTCACCGTGCCATGCTGGAAAGATTCCTTCATAATGAGCGAGGGCGGATGGCACGGGGTGAAGCGGATCCCTGACTTATTGCTCCCTCTTCATTTCATTTAGAAACCACAACACTGCAGGAAGTGGCAGTTGCAGCAACAGTCCGGTCGCAATGAACAGCCAGCGGGGAAGGTAGGTGAAGGTTGTGCCCGGGCAAAGCGTGTCTCCTTCAATGCCCCGCTTGATCAGATAGACGCCGTAGCCGGTTGCCATCAGGCCGAAGCCCAGAAGGGTTCCCCCATTCCTCGAACTCAAAAAAGCGATCATGTCGGGCTGGCGAGAAAATATTCTGATATGAAAACCTGGAGGCGACATGTATTTGGTGCTTCACGACGGTTTCTTGCGATCCGCTTTGATGCGTGGAACTCCCTTTGCCGCGCTGAAGTCGATCAACTTCATTTGGGAAAGGAAAAGTATCTCCTCGGTGTTGTCCGGGTAGTCCGTGATCGGCTGCCATTTGTTGGTTCCACGCAGGATCTCAAGGGTTTCTGCGAGTTTATCCTCCAATCCACGACTGAAAGGAATATGGCTTGCTGCCAATGTCCCGGCGCGGAAGAGCAACAACGGGCCGGCAAGAAAAATCTGGCTGAGAGCGTGCGCCGGACCGGTGATGCGGTGAGCGTAGAAGTCCACCACAAATGCCCCGGCACTTTCTTCACCAAGGTCATGATAGAGCGCCGACTCATGATAGCCCTTTAATCCGCCTCCAGCCCGCCAGGTGCGGTAGGCGCTCCATGTGGTGGCCGCCATGCCGAGAACGGCCACCAGATTCGCCGTGCCCGGGGTCATTGGAAACCCGAACTGATGGGTCGCGAGCGCGGGAACATGCCGAAAGAACAACCAGGTCAGCAAATAGCAGATCACACTTCCTGCCAGCGCGAGCGCTGCCAGAAGTTTCTGAGAGAAATTGTAACGACGGATCATGAGGTTTCGAAATGGTTCGATATGAGCTTGGCGCTATATCCAACAGATGACAACCCGGATACAAGACCTTTCCACCCCCACCGATTGGAAAATCCCGCCGATAATATAGTCGTCGGAAGGGACGGGATTTCCTTTCATGCGGATCCTATGAAAAACATCCACGCCATCGGACTGGTCGCCGCGTCGGTCGCAGTGACCTTCGCCATCGAGGAATCCCGCATGACCTCGCTGCGCCTGAGAGCGATAACCGCCGCAACAGCCGTTGCGGCCACCCCGTCGGCAACGGCATCGGCCACTGCTGCGGAGGAACCACTGGCTCCGGTCCGCACCAAGGGCAGGACTGAGGTAAATCCGGCCAAAACCGCTGCGGAGAGCGAGTCGGCCGACGAGTCCATGGCGAAAACCGTGCGCAAGATGTGGGACAATCCGGCGGGGAAATCGATGATGAACCAAGGCGCGAAGATGGCGGTGGCGATGATGTATGAGGATTTCATCGACGGCCTGCACCTGAGCAAGGAGGAGGGCGACTATTTCAAAAACCTGCTGGGCAAGGAGATCTCTGACCAGCAGGAGGTGGGCATGAAGCTGATGAGTGCCACGCCGGAAGAACGGAAAGCGCTCACGGAGGAATTGAAAAAACGCGGCACCGACAGCGAGGCGGAGATCAAGAAATTCCTCAACAACGACGAGGACATCAAGGCTTACAACGATTACAAGAGCCACCTGCCCGAACACCAGCAGCTTGACGGCATCCGCGGCGCGATGACCGGCGGCGGCGTGCCGATGGACGCGGCGACCGAAGCGAAACTGGTGGATGCGATGTATCGCGCCCGCACTGAAACGAAAGCTCCTGATCTGTCAGGTGCGGCAGGGATGGAGGAACTGTCGAAGGGCAACATCGTGGAGACCTACGAGAAGAGCTGGGAAGCCCAACAAGCGGCGCTGGGCAGCGAAACCAGCAAGTTCCTCAGCACCGCGCAGCAGACGGCGCTTGCGGACTATCAGAAGCAGGCCAAGGAAATGCAGCTGATGGGCCTGAAGATGGCGGAGAAGATGATGTCCGGAAAGAAGGACGGCGGGAAATAATCCCGAACCGCGCGCGCACCGGCAATGCGGACTGTTTGACTAACCGGATTGCCGGAACTTGCTCGCGATGATGGTTGTCCTTCGGTCGTCCGGAGTTCAAGCTTCAGCTTGTTTTCATGAAGAGCACGCTAAAGACGTGAACTCCAGACAGCCTTTCGGTGGCACATGCATGAGGGGGGTTCGGCAGAGACTTCTGGAAACCGGATGGATCAGCCGGACTCTTCCGCCGAGTGGTCCCGCAGTTTGTCCAGATAGGCATTGTCCGGACGCGGCTTCACCGGCCGGGGTGTTTCCTCCAACATTCCGATGACGCGCTGCCTGCTGCTTCCGATAAGTTCGTCGATCAACTCCGCTTCCGGCAGGTTTTTCCAATACCGCTGGGGCATTTCCTGCTTCATCATCTTCACCTTGAGCCGCGCGGGGTTGAAAATGCTGCAATAGTAAGTGCGCCAGGCGTCTTCGAGCGCGTCGGGGTTTTCGATGGGATTTTCAGCGATGCCGACGGTGAACGAGAGTTGTTTGCCGTTCCAATGGGCGCAGCCTTTGGGAGTGAAAATGCTCCAGTCCATATTGGCGAAGCGGTTGCGGAAAAACGGCGCCCCGGCGGCGACGATGAAATGGTCCGGCTCGAACCACGCGGCGTAGCGCTCGCGGCCGGATGCATCCGTGTCGATCAACTTGAAGCGGACGAAGGCGTGCATCTTGTGAATCTCGCGGCGCACGTTCTTTTCCAACAGTCGCGCCTTCGCCATGTCCGGATCGCTGGCGATGGAGAGCAGGTGCCGCTCGCCACCTCGGATGACGCGCCAGAGGATTTGATAGAGCAGGCCCCACCGCTGTGGATCGCAATGGCAGGCGACGTTCTGCGCGAGCTCCACGAACGCGGCGGGGACTTTCAGTTTCATTGCCGATTCCTCGCGAACCGTGGCAGTGGCAAACAACCCGCGCTCCGCTTCCCACAGGATTTCCTGCGGCGGAACACCTTCTCCTAACAATCTTCGCGCGGCATCGCGCCACGAGTCGAAATCGTTTCCCGGATCAACGGATCTCATTGGGCGGAAAAAGTTCGAGTTGTTGCGGCTTCGGCAGGAAACGGGCGCGCAGGTGGTCCGAATCCAGCAGATAGGCGGACGGGTTGTGATCCGCCGTCATGAGGAAAGGCTGGACCTTCGGCAGTGAAACGCGGAGCCGCACAAGATCGGCCAGACGGATCCGCGTGAAGCGGCGGATGTGCAGGATGCGGTCCACATTCCGCACGCCGAGGCCGGGGACGCGCAGCAGCGATCCGCGGCTGGCGGTTTGCACGTCCACCGGGAAGTCCTGGCGGTTTCGCAGGGCCCACGCGAGTTTCGGATCGACCTCCAGATCGAGGTTCGGTGTTTCTGGCGTGAGAATCTCGGAGGTTTTGAAACCATAGAAACGCATCAGCCAGTCAGCCTGATAGAGCCGGTGTTCGCGGACCAGCGGTGGGGATTTCAGCGGCAGAATGCTTGATGGCTCCGGGATTGGGCTGAAGGCAGAGTAGTAAACGCGGCGCATCTTGTAAGTGCCGTAGAGGTCGTCGGAGCGTGCGAGGAAATCGGCATCCGTGGAAGCGTCCGCGCCGACGATGACCTGGGTGCTCTGGCCGGTGGCGTGGCGGAGCTTTTTATCGCCGTCCCTCCGCCGGTCGTGAGCTTCATCCAGCTTGTTGCGGATGTGGCCCATGGCGAGTTTGGTGCGTTTGATGCTTTTCTCCGGTGCTAGCAGATCGAGACTTTCCTGGGTGGGAAGTTCCAGATTGATGCTGATCCGGTCGGCATAGCGCGCGGCGGTTTCGATCAAGCCGGGCGACGCCTCGGGGATCGTTTTCAAATGAATGTAGCCGCGGAAGTCATGCACCTCGCGCAGCGTGCGCGCGACGTCGATAACCATTTCCATCGTATGGTCCGCGCTGCGGATGATGCCGGAACTGAGGAACAGGCCTTCGATATAATTCCGTTTGTAGAAATCCAGCGTCAGCCGCACCACCTCCTCCGCCGTGAACGCCGCGCGTCGGACATTGCTGGAGCGGCGGTTGATGCAGTAGTGGCAGTCGTAGATGCAGACGTTGGTAAGAAGAAGCTTCAGCAGGGAAATGCAGCGGCCGTCCGGCGCGTAACTGTGACAGATCCCCGCGCCGCCGGTGGAGCCCAGGCCTTTTCCATCCCGGGAATTTCCCCGCACCGCTCCCGAGCTGGCACAGGAGGCGTCGTATTTCGCGGCGTCGGCGAGGATCGAGAGTTTCGATTGCAGCTCCATAAGTTCGCATGAACACTATAATGCTTGCGCGGGAAAACCAGAAACAATCTGCAAAAAATCACCGCATTCTTTGCTCGCTCATCCACGTGTAGAGCATGACCCATAGCGAAAGGGCGAGGCCGAAGAGCGGGATCTGCAGCAGCGAGGGCAGCGAGTAGAGGATCGCCACGATGGGAATCCACACGCCCCAGGTCGCGAACAAGGTCGGTAGGATGTGGTCGCGATAATAGGCGGCGGTGAAAAATTTTCCGATACCGTCCGCCGAGTAGCCGCGGTTTTTCCAATCATAGAGCCAGGTGGTGACCGGCGCGGCGAAGAGTGTGTTGTAGAGGAATTGGTCGACGAGGACTTTTTTCACCACCACGGGAAACGTCGCGTCCGCGCCGAACCATCCGGCCTGGCAGCGGTAGAAAAAATCCACGACCACGCCCATGAAACACCAGAAAGGCACGGTGAAAAGCAGGTTGGTGAAGTTTTCCCGGCGGACGGAGCCTTTCTGAAAAACGAGGATCCGCAGGAGTTCGGGAATGATGGCACCGGCGATGATGGCGTTCAGTGCGGAGTAGCCGTAGCTCCAGCGCGCCTTGATTTGTGCGAGGCCGTTGAGCAATCCGCGCGTTGGCGGATAGAAATAGTAGGCGAGCAGCATCGAGAGCATCAGCGCCTGCACGATCAATCCCGGCACCACGTTCGCGCGGGCCGCACGCAGGCCGGCCTCCCACGGTGCTTCGCGGCGGAGTGTCGGGGAGATGGCGTGGTCGCTTTGCACCGCGGCGGACATTGGAAGCGGCGCGCGGGTTCGACAATCGAATTTACCGCAAAGCAGGAGTGAACTCTTCGGAATCCATACGAAACGTTGTGATCGCGCGATCTCCTGCTATTTTCCGCCAGCCCGATGAACTCCACTTTTCCACCAACGCCGGTTTCCACGGGTGTCGTCTTCGAAGCGCGGGAGGTGCGCAAGGTTTACCACACCGGCGAACTCGACGTCGTGGCCCTGCACGGCGTGAACATCGAGCTGAACGCCGGTGAACTCGTCTGCCTGCTCGGCGCTTCGGGGAGTGGGAAATCCACCTTGCTCAACATCCTCGGCGGCCTCGACGTGCCGACCTCCGGCGAGCTCATCTACAAGGGCTGGGCGCTCGACGGCGCGGAGGAGAACACGCTCACCCTCTTTCGCCGGAACTGCGTGGGCTTCGTGTTCCAATTCTACAACCTCATCCCGAGCCTCACCGCCCGAGAGAACGTTGCGCTCATCACCAGCATTTCCCGCAACCCGATGACGCCGGAGGAGGCGCTGGAAATGGTCGGCCTCACCGCGCGGATGGACCACTTTCCCTCGCAACTGTCAGGTGGCGAGCAGCAGCGTGTCGCCATCGCCCGCGCCATCGCGAAACGCCCGGAAGTCCTGCTCTGCGACGAGCCGACCGGTGCGCTCGACATCACCACCGGCATCACCGTTCTGGAGGCCGTGGAACGTATCAACCGCGAGCTCGGCACCCTCACCGTCATCATCACCCATAACGCCGCGATGGCCGACATGGCGGACAGAGTGCTGCATCTTTCTGATGGAAGGATCGTGAAATCCTACCGCAACGAGACGCGTCTCGCGGCGGCGAAGTTGGAGTGGTGACTTTTTCCGCACCCGGCTCAGTTCCCGCTCTTCCACTTGTTGAACTGCGTATTGCTATCCGCAACATATTGCACCGACCAGTCGGACAGCAAAATGTGGTGGATTTCCTTACCGAATCTGGGGGTGATCCAGTTGCCCTCGTAGAACTCGGACATCATGAGCTTGCCATCGACCGACGCTCTGGAGGAGGGCACCGCCTGGACACCGTTTGCGATGTGCCGCGCCGTTTTGTTAGGCTCCGTCACGTGAGGGAAAAAATAAGCGAACGTACCCCAGACACGGGAATTTGAAGCGTTCGCGGGGTCATAGTTGGCCTGGGTCGGAAGGCCGGCCGGCACTGTCGCGAGCGGAGTGAAAAACACATTGAAGTCCTGGATGTATCCGGCGGATGGATCAGTCTTGTTATACAAGGCGCGTGCCGGATTTCCCGGACGAAAGACTCCGGTGGCGAGACTTTCATGGGGGAAATCCCCGGTGCCGTTTGCGACATAGAACGGCTCCATAGCGGATTTTTCTCCCATCCACGTGGCGATGCCGATGCTGATGGATCTCATCTGCCCGATGCTCCTCGATTTGGCGGCGGCCAGTCTGATCCGACCGGTGATTGTAACCGACAGAATCGCGAGCACCGTGATGATCGCGAGCACGACAAGCAGTTCGACGAGGGTGAAGCCGGTGCGGTGGCGCACCTTATGTTGACGGTTATGTTTCATAGTTTGTTGTGTAGGGTTTGGAATCAAAAATCGAACGGCGGAATTCACGGTGAGTTGCCTGGAGACAGACATTTCCCGCATCACCGTGGCGCACCGGAGCGCGGGTGCCGGGCCTGGAGTCACGAAGCCCATGCTGGAGAGAGAGCCAATTGCGCTGGTGATCGATGAGCTTCAGTCCGGTCTCGGTTTTCCGCAGATCGCTCAGACCGTCGTTGTCTCTATTGTCGGCCGCGGTTACCGGGGAGAAGCCGACGGCATCCGCCACTACGAATCCATTCGCCCCGGCGGTCGCGATGGTCACGCTCCGGATGCCGGTAAAAATACCCAGCAGATTCCATTTTGCTCCGTTGCCCTTTTGATCTATCAGGATTGTCCGGGTGCCTTTTGCGTCGACGATCCGGACCGGCACGTTGGAAGCGCGGTTGGTGTTGGAGGTCCACCGGAGATAGACCCTTTGGGCACCGATCACCGAAGCCGGTGGTGTGTAAGCCACCTGTTTGGTCCCCTGGCCGGCGTTTCCATCATGCAGATAATCGCCACCGACAAATCCGGCCGTGCTGGTCGCGGAGGTCCATGCGCCGGTGATGGTGACGCGTGCTGCATCCGAGTTATCCACCACGATATCAGGCGACCCGACCGAGGGATCTCCGAGAGCTTGTCCGGCGGCGATCAACGCCGGACGTAACTTGGAATAGGCCACCTGTTGTATATCAAGTTTGTCGCGGATCGCAAGATCCGCGCCGATGGCGGCGGATTGCGAAAGGATCATGAAAACCGGTTCCATCCGGATCGACCCGAACGCCATGTGGCTGGCGGACAGGCTGCATGGCACGAGCAGGTTGCGGCACTCGGTCCTCTTCGGAACGATGGACCGATAGGCCACTGGATAGGGATTGGGCACGGTCATCTGCACGTCGCCCTCGTTTTTCACCGCGCCGTTCTTCACCTGGCGCTGCGTGTGGTGCGAGTCCATCGAGTAGGCGGCGAGACCGATGGAATCCGCAGCCAAGGTTTCGCCACTGCAGTGATGTTGGTTCATCACGTAGTTGGAAACCATGCGCCGCGCTTCACGCACATAAAGCTGCCAGGGCCAGTTTCCGTTGTCGGTGAATTCATCGGCGGGCAATCCCCATGAGGCATAATGGTTCCGGATGGACAGCGGCACGCGCGTATTGTTCTGGAGGGTCCATATCAGGCCGCGCTGCCAGTTTTCGTGCTGCTTGGCGAGGGCGAGCCGCTGGTCGTGGTCGAGGGTGGCCCAGTTCCATCCCGGTCCGTAGTTTTTTCCGATATAGTCCGTGGAGATGCCTCCGGTGTTGTTCGAGTCCGTCTTGTGGTTAGGCATCAGGTCGAGCTTGAAGAAACCCTTGGTCTGACCGGCGCTGATGGCGCGGAACAGCAGTTCGTAATCCGCCTCGTTGTAGCCGGGTGGCCGGGCGACCGGCACACGGTTCGCGGCAACGTCCGTTAGGACCATGCGGAAACAGTAGGCTTGGAGTCTGGCATCCCCATCGCCATCAGAGCCGCCCGGGCTTGCGTTCACTCCCGGAAGCAGGCCGCTCGCGGGATTTCCCGCGGTCACGTAGGGATCGATGCCGTTCGGAAGCTGGTTCTTCGTCGCCCTCGCCGCCTGTATGCCGCTGTAATCCTCACCATAGGTGGCGTTCGCCTCGCGGCCGACAGTGAATGTGACGCCGGCACCGGGAAGGAGGTCGCCCTCGTAGCTGGCGTCGATGAACATCTTTCCGGCAAATTCGCGCCCGTCCTCAAGACGGATGTGTTCAATGCGGTCTCGGGCCTTCACCACACCGTCATCCAGATCGAGCCGCCCTGTGATGACGGGGACGTTTTCTTCGTTGATCATCGACTGGAAGACCGCCTCCGCCACTTTTGGTTCGAACACTGAAGCGATTTGGGAGGTGGCATTGAACGCGGGTCCTCCCTGCCCGGTGTTTCCATAAGACGCCCGCGTCTGCAAGGTCCACGCGGAATTATTCTGATAGTGCAGATAGATGCGATGATAGAACTCGCGGCTCAGGCCGCCGAGGATGGAGCTTTCTCCGAGGTCGGTCCAACCCAGGCCGCTGGTGGTCAGGCCGCCAAGATGGGGAGTCGGTGAAATGAGGACGACGGAGCGGCCGGATTTTTTGGCCTGGACGGCTGCGATGACTCCCCCGGAAGTGCCTCCGTAGACGACGATGTCATAGGGGACCGGCGCTCCAGGGGCTTGGGCGGTGATTGCTGCGAGTAGAAGGAATTTTTTCAAAGTGTTTCAATTTTGATTGGGTGAATGCGTGTCAGAACGGGTGGTCCGCGTGCTGAGGAAAGTTCCCGTCTGGAATCCACAGCGGTCCCTCAGGCTGAACGTGTTTTCCATGTATTCCTGTGAGATCCGCCGCGGGGAAATTGAACGGCTCGTGGTGGAGCAACTCTCCCGAGGCAATTCCGCGCACCCCGTGCGTTAAGTGAGGTAGCTGAGACAATTCATGGGTTTGTGGGTCCTGAACGGTGACGCCGAGGCGTGGTCGAAAGCCCCGCCGGCGATCTGCGCGGCATTGCAGGACAATGACGGCAGACCCGCGGCCCACCAAGGAATGTGGATATGGGGATTTCATGACGCGAGGTGGGGATTTCCAAAACTGCTACAGGACACGCGGAAGTACGCCGGGCCATTGCAGTCGGTAAGCTTGAAATCAGGGGGCGGGTTCGGTTTTGACCCGGAGGAATCCTTTGCTGGTGAGACCGTCGGACGCATCAAGGCGGAAGCGGCGGTATTCATAGGCCGCCGGGAGTCCGCCGGGACCGGTGGCGGGCGAGGCCTCGCTGGCGGCGCTGGTGGGGAACACCAGATTGAGTGATCCTTCGATCGTATATTTCACTCCATCCGAAATGGCTGATAGCGGTGAGCCCGCGAAGACGGGTGAACCACCGGCCTTGCGAACCGCGATGGTGAGCGTCAGTTCCTCTTGCGTGCCCGTGTCGTCGGTGTCCTGAATGGCAAGTACGTGATAGCCGTTATTTGCGCCACTGTCAGGTGCGCCGTTCAGCGCGAACTCCGCGAGATTGTTGAAGCCGTCGCCATCGGGATCCGCGCCCTTGCCGATGATGGCGGGGGTGGTTTCGCCGGGGAAGTAGGTCGCGATCCAAGTGTCGAACGGATCCGCGACAGGGATGGCGACCGAGAGTTTTCCGGTGGATTCGGTGAAGGTCCACACGTTGTCGCCATCCACCACTTTCCAGATACCGGAATTCACCGCCGTCTCGGCGAAGGAGCCGAGCGAGGTGCTTGTCACGGCGAAGGTGGAGCCAAAGGTGGTACTTGCCAGGCTTCCGGCTTTCACCAGCGTCCATGAATTGCCGGGTGTGGCATCGGTGAGGGACATGTCGATCCGGAGAGTGCCGTCGTATTGGAGAGTGCCGGCACCACCCACCGAGCTGGTGACGCCGTTGGTCGTCGGATAGAACTGCAACTTGCCGACATCGCTGATGATGAGATTGGCCCCGGCATTGATGGTGGTGTCTCCGGTATGGATATTGTCACCGGCGAGGGTCTGGGGAGCAGTTCCTCCGATGACGAGTTTCACGTCGTCCTGAACTCTGCCGGGGTAGCTGCTGGCAGCCGTGGGATTGAGTGTGAGGGTGGACTGGACGTTTCCGGAATTCTTGATGATGGCGGAGAAGGTTCCCACCGTGCCACTGAGGGCGGCCACGGTTTGATTGAATCCGGCGAGATCAAAGGTGGGGGAGCCCAGTGTGGCAGTAGAAGGCCCCACGATCAGATCGACGTTGGTTGGCAGCTTGTTATTGCCAGAGATGGCAACGCTTCCTCCGAACGAGAAGATGCGGGTGGGGCCCGTCCATGAGCAGGTGCCTGCGATGGTGATGTTATCGGAGGAACTGTCACCAGCGCGGAAATACGGACTCATTCCGGCGACCGCTTCGGAGATGGTTCCGGTGATCGTTAGACTGGCGCCGTTCTGCACACCGACGCGGGTGTTTCCGAGAATGCCCGCGGTACCTGATAAGACGATGTTACCAGCCCAGGTGTTATCGCCCGTGTGGCCTTGGAGTGCGCCGCGTTGGTTCAAGGAACCGCTGTAGTAATAGTTCTGACTGATGTTGCCCGGACCTGTGAGGGTGGCGGTCTGCCCGCTGCCGTCGCTGATGCCTCCGGCGAGGACGAAGGTGGCTTCGTTCGCGACGGTGATGTTGCCGGTGGTGCTGTCCGCCACTTCCTTGATTACCGCTCCCGTATTGATGGCGAGGGACCCGGCATAGGAATTGTTCGTATTGGAGAATCTTGCAATTCCGGTGCCGGTCTTCGTGATAGCCGTGGTGCCGGTGATCGCGCCCGGGCCGGTGAAGACATAGGCGTTGGAGTCGAAATCGCCGGTATTGGTGATGCTCACCAGGAAGGGAGCGCGGTTGGCGGTTAGATTGACGGTGTTGATGCCATCGACCGCGTCAACGAGGGTCGGGAATGTCACCACGGCCGGTTCGGAGTAGGCCACGCTTGGAGCGGTGTTCCAGTTGAGGGAGGTGGTGTCCCAGTCGCCGTCACCGATCGACCAGGTGAATGGGGTGGACGATCCGAGGTCCACGTTGATCTGGATGGAGGAGCCGGTATCCACCGGCGGTCCGCTGAGCGTAACACCCGGGGGCAGAGTGCCGATGGTAGGAATTCCGGAGCCGGTTTTCGTCGTGTAAGTCAGCAGGGTGATGGTTGTGCTTCCTGGAATGCTGGTTCCGCTGAGATCGATGGCAAAGTTGGCATTGGCATTGAGGGTGCCGATAGCAAGCGCGGGTTGATTGGCCGCATTGAAAGTGCCAACATCGAATTCAAGGCCGCTGCCGGTATTGAGCGAGACGGTGCCAAGCGATGATGGCGTGACGCCGGACGAATTGACCTTGAGGCGGCCGGTGTTGTTGACCGTCGTGGCAGTGATGGCGTTGTAAGGAGCGGTGATGGCCAACTTTCCACCGTTGATGGTGGTGGCACCCGTATAGGTGTTTGCGCCGCTGAGAGTGAGGGTGCCGGTTCCTTGTTTGGTGAGTCCGCCGCCGCCGGAGCCGTCGAGCAACGGCTGGGCGATGACCACATTGCCGCTGTTTCCGATCACTCCGTCGGTGTTGATGATCGCACCGCCGGATTTGACGTAGGCGAAATCCAAGCCTGTCATGAACGAGCCCGCAAAGGTGGTTCCGGAAAACACTTTCAGGGTGCCGCCGTTGAAGTTGAACGTGGAGTTGATCGCACCCGTGCCGGTTTGGGCACCTTGCAAAACCCGGCTGATCGTCAGGGTGCCGCCGTCGAGATTCACGGTGCCGGTGCAGTTGGTGCCGTCGCCCCCTGTTGTGGGGCCGAAACGGATGGATCCATCGGCGGTCTGGCTGTTGAGTTCACCGGCCGTGATGTCAAGGACGGCAGTGGAGGTCTGGGCAGTGGTGTTGTTGCCGATGACGATGTTGGTGGGTTGCGCCGAGCTATTGGTCAGGAGTGCGGTGCCTCCGGAAATACTCAGCCGATGGATATTGGTGTCCACCGTTGCTAGAGTTCCGACGACGAAACTCCTCGCACTTGCCAGCGATCCACCGGTTTTGATATCGAGCTTGGTGCCGTTGCGCATTTCAAAACTGGTGCCGGTGGAGGTGTTTTCCAGGGCGGCTCCTCCGTTGACGGTGCCGGAACCGACGTTCAGCGTTCCGCCGCCGAGAAGGACAAAGGTTCCGTTGTTGTTGGTGTTCTTTTTGACGGTCACATGGTCACCGATGGTACTGATTGTGCCGGTTGCCATACTCAAGGAGCAGGTGGTGTTGGTGTTCCCCACTGTCACGGCCTGGGCGGTGGTGGCTTGCAAGGTGAAGCCGGAATTGCTGAAGGTGAGTCCCGGAGTTGGACCGGTGGTGATCGCACCGCCAACGGTGACAATGTGATTCCCAAGATTGTTAGCCGCTTGGAAGGTGGCGGTGTCTGCCGAGACCCATGTCGAGTCCGCGGTTCCGGTGTTCCAGTTGGGACCACCGGTTGTCCAGATGCCGCTGCCGGCGGTGATCGTGGCACCGTCACCCGGGACGACGTCCCAGGTCTTGGTGGCCGCGTGAACGCTGGTGGTGAAAATGAACAGTGCGAGGTATGGGCTTATTTTGGATTTCATGGGTTTTGTTGGTGTGAGACTGTGGATCGTTGCGGAGGAGAGCTGTTAGGGCATGACCTTGAGGCGGAAAAATTTTTCCCCCTCGGCCAGAGGGGCGGACGATCGGACGGGGATCCGGATCTGCTGGACGTCGCCCTGTTCCTGAACGGGTGCGTGCAGGGACAGCTGCGGAGAGGGATTCCAGTGAAGGAGATCGCCGGATTCCTCGATGAAGTATCCGAGTCCGTCGGCGGCGCGGTGGCGGTCGAACTGGAAGTACAGGATGTCTCCCTGCGCGAGGATGGAGGTGCGGGGCATGCCTTCGGTGCCACTGAAGAAACGGAGAAGATTGACGGCGCCGCTGCCATCTGGATCGGCAAACGGGCCGGAAACGGAGGGGTCGGCCAGCTCAGCTGAACTGAAGCGGGCGAAACGCCAGGAATCGAAGGGCTTGTCGAGCACGACGATGGTGGCAGTGGTGTTTCCGCCCAAGGAGTAGGACGAGTGAGCGGAAAGCTGCAGCACAAGGGTTTTCTCACCCTGCGGAAGAACGGAGGTGAGAGCAGTGAGCGACAGCTTGATCTCGCGCTTTCCAGCGGGGATGGTGACCGATCCGGTGGGTTGTGGCGCGAGCCCGGATGAATCGGCGGTGCCGGAAAGCTGGTAGAAAATCTCCAGCGGAGCGTCGGTATCCCCATCGCGGTTGAAGACGAGGGCCGCTGGCACGGAGTCGCCGCGAATGGCACTGGGAACCGGGCAGAAAACCCGCACGGCAGGGGGCACGCCGACCCGTGTCCACAGGGCGGCGTCCGCGATGACATATCCATTGACGCCAGTGTTAGAAAGCAGGAGATTGTCCGTCGTTCCTGCGTTGAAAGAGAAGACTCCGAGATTGTACCATTCTCCGTTTGTCTGTTGGTTCACGGTGGTATTGGCCACGCCGCCGCCGTGCGTAATGGCGACGGGAACATTGGTGGCGCGGTTGGTGTTGGCGCTCCAACGGAGGGAGACGCGGTAATTTCCGGTGGCGGGGATAACGGGGGTGAAGCGGACGGATTTCTGACCACGTCCTTCGTTGCCGTCGTGGAGATAGCTGGTGCCGTTAAAGCCCGCGGTCGCGGAGGAGATCGTCCAGCTCCCGATGGTGACAACGCCGGTGGTATCCTCGGAATCGACGATGATGCCGGATGCCTGGGAAGTTAGGCTGAGCACCTGGCCGTCGGCCCGGAGCACTGAAGCCAGTTGGTCGTAGGGCACTTGTTGCACACTGATGCCGCCATTGATCGCCAGTACGGCGGCCGTCGCCGCGGATTGGCCCAGGGTCATGAATACCGGTTCCATGCGAGCCGATCCGAAGGCCATGTGCGAGGTCGAGAGGCACCAGGGAACCAGCAAATTTTCGCATTCACCGACCTTCGGAATCAGCGAGCGGTAGGAAATCGGGTAAGGAGCGGGAGGGATTTCGTAAACCCCGCCTTCGTTTTTCACGGAACCGTTGTTGTTGAAACGCTGCGTGTGATGGGAGTCCATGGCGTAGGCACCCATGCCGACGGAATCCGGAGCGACGACGAGTCCCGCGCAGTTCTTGGTGGTCATCACGTAGTCGGAGACCATCCGCCGCGCCTCGCGGACGTAGAGCTGGTGGGGGAAATTCCCGTTATCGGTGAATTCGTCCGCCGCCAGTCCCCATCCGGCGTAGAGGCCGTTCGCCCCCACTTTCGCCAGCACCCGCGGGTGGTTCTGGATGGTCCACAAAAGGCCCAGTTGCCAATAGACGTGTTCCGCAGCCAGCGCGGCCCGTTGCTGATGGTTGAGGGTGGACCAGTCCCAACCCGGTCCCCAGTTTTTCCCGATGTAGTCGATGGAGACTCCTCCATTGTTGTTGGAATCCGTTTTGCCATTCGGCATGGCATCCATCTTCAGGAAAACCGTCTGCCCAGCTTCGACGGCACGCAGCACAAGTTCGAAATCCGCCTGATTATAGTTCGCGGGTTGTGCCACCATCACGCGGTTCGCGGGATTGTTGGTAAGACACATCCGGTAGCAGTAGGCCTGGAGGTTCCCGTCACCGGTGCCGTTGGGCGCAACGCTTGCCTTGATGCCGGGCAGCAACCCGCTCGCCGGATTTCCCTTCACGTTGTAGGGATCGAGGCCGGCGATCACTTCGTTTGTCGCCGCGGTTTGCACGCCGTTGATCGCTTCCCCGTAAACCGAATTCGCCTCGCGGCCGACGGTGAAACTCACGCCCGCCCCGGCCATGACATCGCCTTCGTAGCTGGCATCGATGAACATCTTCCCCACAAACACCCGGCCGTCTTCCAGCTTGATCGAGGTGATCCGCTGGCCACTCATCGCCACGCCATCGGTGAGGTCGAGCAGCCCGGTGAAAATCTCCACCGTGGTTTCAGCGAGCATGTCATCGTAGATCCGCGTGGCGACCTTCGGCTCGAAAATGACACCCCGTTGCGCCGTTAGATCGAAGGCCGCCATGTGCTGGCCGGCCATGGATTTGACCGAGTTCCAGTTAGGCTGCGCGGCGTAGTGGAGATAGACGCGGTGGTAGAACTCGTTGCTGAGGCCGCCGAGAATCGCGGCGTTTTTCAGATCCGTCCACCCCAGGCCGCTGGTGGTGAGCCCGCCGAGGTGGGCGGTGGGAGAGACCAGCGCGACCTTTTTCCCCATTTTCGCGCCCGCCACCGCAGCGGTGATGCCGCCGGAAGTTCCGCCGTACACGACCAGGTCGAAACTTTCGGGATGGGCGGATACGGACGCGGCAGAGAGGCCCGCACAAGCGAGCAGCCGGGCAAGGTTGCGCGGATGGAACAAACAAAGTGAGTTGCCGAAATGATACATGGGTTTGAGGAGGCGGCAGACTGGACACTGCACCCGGAAGGAGGCCTTGAAATCCCTCTTTCGGGTGAGCGCCGACAGATTTTTTTCACTCGCCTTGGGGAAGGGTGCGTCCCGTATAAACAGGAGATTCCTCCAAGCATGAAAATCCCATTGTTGCTGCTGGTGATGCTTTGCCTCTCCGGCCTTTCTTCCGCTGCGGACCTGCCCGCCTCCCAGGTGCGGCCTATCCGGGAGATCCAGACCGCCGCCACCGTCGAGCCGTTCGAGGAATCGCAGGTGATCGCGGAGGGCGTGGTGACCTGGGTGGAAGCCGGAGCGGGCCCCGGCTTTTACATCCAGGACTCCAGCGGAGGATTGCTGGCGACACGGGAAAACGGTCCCGGTCCGAAGGTCGCCGAGCGGGTGCGGGTCAGGGGAATGCTGGCCCGTGGAGATTTTGCCCCGGTGATCGGCCACGCGGAATACCAAAGCCTTGGGCCGGGTGGGATGCCCGGCGTGGCCCGGGCGTCCGGCGGAGGCTTGCTCAACGGGTCCTTCAACGGCGAACGGGTGGAAACCGATGGCTGGATCCGCTCGGCGGAGATGATTGATGCCACGACGATGACGGGATTGTTAGATTCCGGGGCTTCGCGGATCAGCTTCCGGATCAACAACGTGAAAACCCTGAACCCGGAAAAACTCGTTGCGGCCAAGGCCTGGGTGCGCGGCGTCGCCAGTCCGGTTAGGTCGCGCGGGACGATCCGGCAATTGGTGGAGGTGCAGTTGCTCGCCAATGGCGAGGAGGACTTCCGCTGGGAGCAGCGCGAAACCGCCTCACCATGGAATCTCCCTGCAACGCCGCTGCGCAACGCTTTCCAGTATCATCCGGGACAGACGCGCGGCGAGCGTCTGCATGTGCGCGGCAGGGTGGTGATGGTGGCGGACGGCATCGCATGGTTGCATGACGGAGAGGCCGGCCTGGCGCTGCGGGGAGCGGACGTGGTGAAGGTCGGTCCCGGAGATCAGGTGGAGGCGGTGGGTTTCCGCGATCTGGAGGATTTCCTACCGGTCTTGTCGGATGTTGTGATTCGCCCGGACAACGGGCCGGAAATTTTGTTGCAGCCAAGGCGGATTCCAGCGGCGAGCCTGCGGGAGGGGCTGCACCACGGCGATTTTGTCGCGGTGACCGGACATCTGCTGGACCGGATCGACGCGCCAATCGGAAGCGCGGACCGGCGTGTGGTTCTGGCGTTGCAGTCCGACCGTGGCGTCTTCACCGCCGAGCTGGACGCCCCCGGTTCCGGGGTGTTAGGCCACTTGGAAACCGGCAGCCTGTTGCGCGTGACGGGTATTTGCTCGGTCCAAACGGACATGACGGGCGAAACCACCGGATTCAAAATCCTGGTCCCGGAAGCCGCCTCCATCGCCGTCGTCGAGGCCGCTCCTTATTTCACGCCGAAACGCCTGCTGATCCTTCTGAGCATCACCCTCGCCATCCTGCTGGCAGCCGCCTTGTGGGCGTATTTTCTCGCGCAGCGGAATCTCCGGCTGCGTGCGGAAATGCGCGAGAGGCTGGCGGTCTCGGCGGAACGCAGCCGCCTCGCCTGCGATCTTCATGACACTCTGGAGCAGGGTCTAACGGCCATTCATCTGCAGCTTCACGCGATCGGTCCATCGCAACAGGAAGCGTCCGGTGAAACCCAGGAGCGGCTCGGAGCGGCGCGGCGACTGGTGCAACAATGTCATTCCGAAATCAGGCGTTCCATCTGGAACCTGAGATCGGAGGCCCTCGAACACTTCGATCTCGGCGACGCTCTTCAGCGCGCGGCCCAGTCCCTTTTCCTCGGATCCCGGACCCGCGTGGAATTCCGCCAGCAGAAGAGCGAAACGAAAATCCCTCAGCTTATCGGCGACAACGTGCTGAAAATCGGCCAGGAAGCCATCACCAACGCGCTCAAGCATGCGAATGCTTCCGTGCTGCGGATCGACCTAACTACCACAGACGAACGTATTTCCCTGGCGGTCAGCGACGATGGCAACGGCTTCACTTCATCCACCGCTCCGGACGGAAGAACCGGACATTTCGGCCTGATGGGAATGGGTGAACGTGCGGAGCGGATCGGCGGAAAACTGGACGTCTCCAGCCAGCCCGGTGAGGGAACCTCCATCCGCATCGAAGTGCCGCTGAATTCCAATGCCGGAAGCTAACAAAAATCATGAGTATCGAAATCTCCATCAGCATTCTGATCACCGATGATCATTTCGTGGTCCGTGAGGGACTGCGCAGCATCCTCCGCCGGGAGCCGGATTTTACCGTGGTGGGTGAAGCCGCCAACGGCCTCGAGGCGGTCACGGCGCATGCCAGACTGCGCCCCGACGTCACCATCATGGACCTGCGGATGCCGGTTTGCGGCGGAGTGGAAGCGATCCGCAGAATCCGTGCCGCGGACCCGGCGGCACGGATTCTGGTCTTGAGCAATTTCGAAGGAGACGAGGACATTCACGCTGCCCTCTCCGCAGGTGCGATGGGCTATCTGCTCAAGCACAGTTCGGGAGATCAGGTCACGCCCGCCATCCGTTCGTTGATGCTGGGAAAACGCTGGATCCCGCAGGAAGTGGCGGGGCACCTGGCCTCCCGCGAGCGGGGGGAGATCCTGTCGGATCGGGAGCGGGAAATCGTCAGGTTGCTGGTGTTGGGAGAAGCTAACAAGCAGATCGCCTCGGCCTTGGGCATCACGGAGCAGACGGTGAAATCCCATGTCAAAAACATCCTCGCGAAGCTCCAGGTGCGTGACCGCACGGAAGCGGTCACGGTGGCCCTGCGCCGGGGCATCGTTCATTTGCCCGAGGTCTGAGAAACTGCCGGCTTCCTGTGTCAGGCGGGCAACTCCGGGTACCGATTGCCTGTGCCGAAGATTGAGCCAACTCCATGAGGATTGCTATTGGAAATTGCGCACCTCCGCCTTGTGGGCTTGATTCATCCCGTGCTGGACCCTCTCGATCGGAAACTGCTGCGCGATCTGGGCAAGATGAAAGGCCAGATCTTCGCCGTCAGTCTCGTGATGGCCTGCGGACTCGCGATGATGATCATGACGCGCAGCCTGATCATGACGTTGGAGACGACCCGCTCCGCCTACTATCAGAAATACGCGATGGCGGATATCTTCGCCAACCTGAAGCGCGCGCCGCTGGCCGTGGCGGACGAGCTGAACACGTTGCCCGGCGTCGCCACCGTCGAGCTCCGCGTGGCGGTGGACGTGACGCTGGATCTTCCCGGACTATCAGAACCGGCGACCGGCCACATCATCTCGCTGCCGGAAGACGGCGGCCCGCAGAAGCTGAACCGGCTGTTTCTCCGCAAGGGACGGTTTCCGCGCTCGGACGAACGGCGCGAAATCGTGTTAGGCGAGTCGTTCGCCAACGAAAACGGGCTCGAACCGGGCGACTCGCTCGTCGCCGTCATCAACGGCCGACGCGAGACGTTGAAAATCTGCGGCATCGGCCTCTCGCCCGAATACGTCTTCGAGGCCCGCGCCGGGGAAACCCTGCCGAATCACAAGCTTTTCAGCGTGATCTGGATGAACTACCGCGCGCTGGCCGTGGCTTACAACCTCGACGGCGCTTTCAACAACGTCTGCATCGATCTCGCACCCGGCGCCGCCGCTGAGCCAGTGATAGAGGAAATGGACCGCATCCTCGCTCCTTACGGCGCGGGCGGCGCTTTCATGCGGAAGGAACAACCTTCGGCGCAGCGGCTGGACGACGAGCTGCGCGTGCTGACCTCTCTATCCGTCGCCTATCCGCTCGTTTTCCTCACCGTGGCGGCGTTCATGGTGAACGCGGTGCTGGCGCGGATCGTGCGGCTCCAGCGCGAGCAGATCGCGCAGTTGAAGGCTCTCGGTTATTCGTCGCGGCAGGTGGGCGTGCACTATCTGAAATACGTGCTGGTGATCGGCATCCTCGGCACGGCCATCGGCGCGGTCGGCGGGCGTTTCCTCGGCGCGGGACTGGTGAACATGTACACGATGTTCTTCCGCTTTCCCTCGCTGGTTTTCCAAATGGACTACAGCGCGCTGGGCCTCGCGCTTTTCATCAGCCTGGGAGCGTCGGCGCTCGGGGTTCTAACGGTCGTGTGGCAGGCGGTGAAACTTCCCCCTGCGGAGGCGATGCGGCCGGAGCCACCGGCGGATTTCGCGCCGTCGTTGTTCGAGCGCATCGGCCTGACGCGTTTTTTCAGCCCCACCTTCCGGATGGCGCTGCGCAACATCGAGCGCCGGCCGTGGCAGGCGGTTTTCACTTCCAGCGGGCTCGCGCTGGCCACCGGGCTGATGGTGCTCCCGGGCGCGATGGCGGACAGCATCGACTACCTGCTCACCTTCCAGTGGAACAGCCAGCAGCGCCAGGATGTCACCGTTTTCCTAACCGAGCCGGGGTCGGGCCGGGGGTTCCACGATCTCGAACACCTGCCCGGCGTCATCCGCGCGGAGCCCATCCGCAGCGTGCAGGCGCGGCTGGTTTACGGCCACCGTCATCGGAAACTCTCCGTCACCGGCATCGCTCCCGGAGCGAACCTCAGCCGCCTGTTGGACGATGAGAGAAATCCGATCATCCTGCCGAAGGAGGGGCTGTTGATGTCGAAAAAACTCGCGGAAGTCATTGGCGCGCGCATCGGCGACGAGGTGGAGGTCCAGGTCCTCGAAGGGCGGCGGCCGGTCCTTCATATTCCCATCCGCGGGCTGGTCACTGACTTCGCAGGCGTGGCCGCCTACATGGACATTTCCGCCCTGCGGCGGGAGATGAAGGAGGGCGATACGATCAACGGCGCCTACCTTGCGCTGGACCACAGCCGCTGGGACGAGTTCATGCGCGAGCTCAAGGACACCCCGCAGGCCGCGGTGGTGATGGTGAAACGCGACCAGCTCAGGGCCTTCCGTGAGACGACCGGCAAGAGCATCGGCATCCTGCGCACGCTCTATTTCGTGCTCGCAACGATCGTGGCGTTCGGCGTCGTTTATAACAGCGCGCGCATTGCTCTATCCGAACGCAGCCGCGAGCTGGCCACCCTGCGCGTCGTCGGTTTCTCACTGGCGGAGGTGCGCGGCGTGCTGGTGGGCGAGCTGGCGATCCTCGTTCTGATGGCGCTGCCCTTCGGCCTGCTCTTCGGCCGCGGTCTGGCGCTTTTCATCATGTCCTCCTTCAGCACGGAAACGGTGCGGCTGCCCATCGTCATCGAGCCGCACACCTATTCCATCGCCATCCTCGTGGTGCTGACGGCATCCGTTCTTTCGTTCACCCTCGTCAGCCGGATGATAGGGAAACTCGACATGGTGGGCGTCTTGAAAGCACGCGATTAGCCACGGGGAGGCGCCGGTTGAGATGGATAGGAAGCAAGGATGCTTCGGGTTTCCATGTGGAAACCGGCAATGTGTGAGTGGTGGTTGCGGGACATTATTCCCGAAAATTTCCAGATAATTCCCGGTCAGCCCTGATGTTGATAGATGATTGGGAAAATCTCATTTTCTCCGGGAATAGAAAGCGCTGACGGTTTCTCCAATGCACATGAAATGGATCTTCCTGTTGCCTGTTGCCGCCGTGTTTGCCTCGTGCAGGCCGGTCGGCATCGCGGATCAGGCGACACTGAGCCGCCCTATTTTCGAGTTCGGCGGCAGCGGGACACAATCCTACGAATGCAGCCTCACCAGCCAGCTCGAAACCGGCCGATCGGGCTCTTCCAACGTCGCTGCAGGAGGTTGTGCTTCCTGCCGCTAATTTGTCCCATGAAACTGTTCGTCCATATTCTACTGCTTGCCGGATCCTTTGCCACTGCTGCGGAATTCGGGTTTTCCGGCCGGCAGGAAATCGAAGTCACGGGTGAAGTTTTATCAGCCGATGACATCGATCTCCAATCCTACCGCGCCAGCTATTCCGGCACCGAAGGACCGTGGACCGTGGAGGCTGGCATCGGCTTCAATCAATATAGGGAAACCTATGTTCCCGTGCTTTTCGGAACCACCGAAAAACTCGATCAAGAGACCCTGCAGGCCAATCTGACTTTCACCCGCAAATTCAGCGGTCAGTGGTCCGGAAGCCTGTTGTTGAGCGCTTACGACGGATTTTCCGACTACCGATCCATCTGGATTTCCGAATACTACCGCCAGCTTTTCGGCGCGTTTCCGGACTATCATGGCCCTGATCCACACGGCCAATCCATCGGTGCCAGCGCACGGTGGGACTACCTGCCCGGCACCGGCAAAGCGGACTTTTCCCTCAACTTCGGACGCGACGAAATCGCTCCCGGCTGGGGATTCAACTCCGCCATCGGCAAGCCGGAACCCAGCGCGGAATCGCTTGATACCGTCAGCGGCGGCGCTCATGTGGAACAGGCTGTGAACGGATGGCTGAAAACCGAAGCCGCCATCGCGCTCCGCCACACCACGGACCGCAAGACACGCGTCAGCCTCACCCATTCATGGGTCGCAGCCGCCGGGCCGCTCGCGTTCCGCCTGAGCGGCGGATACAGCGAGGAGCCACCTTCCTTCGACTCATCCTACGCCAGCGCTCTCGTTGAATGGACGTTCCTGCCCCATTGGTCCGCCAACGTCGGCTGCCGTTTCTATCAGGATAGCGGTGAGATCCAGACATCCGGCTTCGACGCGCTCGCCCCACCCGTCCGCTCCACCGAGATCTTCGGTGGCCTGGCATGGGACCGCGGGGACTTCGCGGTGAGCGCCGGAGTGGGCCTGCTCACCACGGATTATGACGCGCTCTCCGAAGACAACGAATTCTTCGGCAACCTCTACCGTGACCGTGACTGGCTGACCTTCAGGCTGGCCGCCTCCCATCGTTTCTAACCACAAACCCCCAGATCAGATGAAACCGTCGCTTCCCATCCTCCTGCTTGCTCTATCAGCAGGCTTCTCCCATGCCGCCGCACCCGCCGTCGGCGACGTGTCATCCAACCGTGCCTTCGCCTTACGCAGCGGCGGGAATTTCGTGAACAAGGATTTCGATGACTACGAGGGGAAGATCCTCGTCGTCATGATGATGACGCCCTGGTGCCCCACCTGCCAGAGCAACGCGCAGGCCGTGGGAGATGGCATCCTGGATTTTTTCAGTGCCACTTCACGCGGCACCCTGCGGGGGAAAAACGACAAGGGAATCGCCATCGAGAGCATTCTCCTCTCCACCGAGGAGGCCGCCTCGTGGGACAGCGTGAACGCTTCGTTCTCCGCCACGAACGGCTACGAGCAGTGGGGGCTGGACGCCAACGCGAGCCGCAACAATCCCCGCACCATGCTCGGATACTTCCGGGGCGGATTCATCGCCGATACCGACCTGCACGCCTGGGGCAATGATCGCAGGCGCCTCGTCGTGCTCAACCTGGTGAGAAACTCCGCGTCCCATTCCTATCGGGAAATCATCCTCAACCAGAACTACTTCACTTCCGATGACAATTCCTCTGCTAGAAGCGCAATCAACGCCATTCGGCCTGCGGCCGCCGTCACAGTACCTAACATAACTGTCAATCCCGCATCCGCCACCGTCCCAAGTGGCGGGACCGCCACGCTGACCCTCACGGCCACGGGAACCACACCGTCATATCAATGGTATTTCGGAAACACCGGCGTCACCACCAATCCCATTTCCGGTGCTACCGGTGCCAACTACACCACGCCCGCCCTCGCCGCCACCACCAGCTACTGGGTGCGTGCCACCAACTCGGCAGGCAGTGACAATTCCACCACCGCCACCATCACCGTGACCCCGCCGCCCGTCACTGCCCCTAACATCACCGGGAACCCCGTGTCCGCCACCATTCCAAGCGGAACTACCGCCACGCTGACCATCACCGCCACTGGCACCACACCGTCATACCAATGGTATTTCGGAAACACCGGCGTCACCACCAATCCCGTCTCCGGAGCCACTGCCGCGACTTACAGGACGCCCGCACTCACCGCAACCACCAGCTTCTGGGTCCGCGCCACCAACTCGGCGGGCAGTGACAATTCCACGACGGCCACCATCACCGTCACTCCGCCGCCACCCGTCACCACCACCTTCGCCCAATGGAGTGCGGCCTACTCCTTCCCCTCGGGGCAATCCGGAGCCGCCGATGATCCGGACGGCGATGGTATCGTCAATCTGCTGGAATCCTTCCACGGCACCCATCCGCTCCAGCCAGCCTCAGCCAATGTCACGGCAAGACTCACTCGTGACGACACCGGCCTCCGCCTCATCTATCAAAGAGCCAGAAACCTGGCCGGATACACCGTCGACCACCAGTTTTCCAGCGATCTCATCCACTGGACCACCATTCCCTCAAGCAACCTCGGCATCACCACCAGAGACCTCGGTACCGTGGATGAGGTCACCGTGACGCTTCCGCCCGCAGGGGACGCCACCGGTTACTATCACGTCAAGGTGACCGCATCCTGATCCTTCAGTAAGGAAAAGGTGCGCTTGCCCATCGCCACCATCGTCGTAATGACGGCTTCCACTCCGTTTTGCCGCGCATGAAGTTTTGTGATTCTCGGGGGTCCGCTCGATACAAGACGGGTGGTGTTAGGAAATAATCCCGCCTTCTGGCGGTGGAATGTGTCAATTTTGTCAATTTCGTCATCTCGTGAAACCTGCCGGAGACGGCAAACGGATAGGAGTGTGATGAGAACGAATATCTTGGCATTGTGGATGGCGGCCTGCGTGGCGGCTGTGGCGGAACCGGGGGAGCTGGATCGGCAGTTCGCGCCGGATCTGCGGGCGTGGGTGGCACCGGATCATGTCACGGTGGCGCCGAACGGACGGGCGTGGATCGGTGGGGGATTTGACCAGGGAGACGGAAAATCCGCGGGTGATCTGGTGGTACTGGGTGAAAACGGCGGCGTGGCGGGCGAGCCGGCACCGCGGTATTTGGGGAAACCACCCGGGGTGGGCAGCGGGTATGCGTTCGTGCCGTTTCCACTGGCCAACGGCGATTTCCTGCTACCGGGCGAGTCGGGCGGCTGGCTGCGGATGAGTGTGACGGGACAGCCGATCGGGAAGGGGTTTCCTGACAGGAAAGCGGAGGAAGCCATCGTCCCGCAGTTTGAGCGGGAGGGGAAATTGTGGGTAATCCGGCGGTTTGCGGACGGTCGGCGGGTGTTGGAGCGGCGGCTGGATGACCGGCGCGTGGACGGAGGATTCAACCTGCCGGCGGCGGATGTGCTCGGCGCTGTGCCGGGTCCAAACGGCAGCGTGTGGGTGTTGGCAGGTGCTGACGATACGTTCAACTTCAGCGGAACTCCGGTGGCCCGGCGGGTGTTCCAAGCGGACGCGGAGGGCACCGCTCTGGGTGAATCTCTGGCGATCTCGGTGCCGCGGCCGATGGAGCTGGTGATGGGCCCGGCGGGCGCGTTCCGACTGGTGTACGGGGCGGATCGATCTTCGTGGAACTTCTGGCCTGCGCCGACGTCGAAAACGATGCGGATCGAGTGGTATTCCGCAGCCGGTGGGCTGGTGCGGGGACAGAATTTTTTCCTCCCTTTGTTCGAACCGTTTGCGTGGGCGGAGGCGGTGGACGGGTCGTTTGTGGCGACGGATGCGAGAAGCCTGCGGCGTTACAGAGCGGATGGCGTGGAGGATGCGACGTTTCAAAGTCCCGGCCCGGTGCGGTCGGTGAAGGCGTTGGCGGGCGGGAAATGGCTGGTGGACGGCTTGCGGCGTTTGAATGCGGACGGCAGTGGGGATACCAGTTGGACGGTGCCGGAATTGACCCGGGCGGCGGAGGTGAGATCGTTGTGGCCGCTGCCGGGAGGACGGGTGCTGGCGGGTGGAAATTTCGCGATGGCGGACGGGCTGGTGCGGAATCGGTTGGTGGTTTTCGGCAAGGACGGACGGGTGGATCCCGGGTTTATGTTGGATGAGCGGATCCAGGAGTGGAAGTCGGTGGCGGTGTCCGGAAACGCGATCTACGTGGTTACGACGGAACCGGTGGCTTATGGCAACGGTGTCCGCTCGAACCTGGTGAAGCTGGGGCTGGACGGAGTTTTGGACGAAAACTACGAGCCGCAGGTGCCGGTCAATACGTGGACGGCTGGGGTGCGGTTCCAGACGGTGGACAACGTCAGCGCTGTCACGGCTCTGGCGGGTGGCTCCATTCTGGTGGAAACGTCTGCGTTGGGAGGAGATGTCTTTGTCCAAAATCTGGCACGCTTGAGAGCAGACGGTTCGCGGGATTTTGCGGTTCGCGCGCCACTGAATTTCAATGGATTTGGGCACGTCCTGGCGTTGGCGAATGGCGGGTTTGTGGGCGACGGCGTGATTTACCGCCGGAACGGATCGGTGGAACGGGATCTGACGCGGGAAGGCATCGGGCTGCGGCCGCTCTGTCAGTGGCTGGGCGGGGTGGTTTTCCTGGAAACCCGTGACAGTTCGCACGGCCGGCTGCGGTTGTGGCTGGGGAAAAACTGGGTGTCGCGGTTTCGGCCGCCGACCATTGCGAACGCTGGGGAGGGCGTGGTGGCCACGCCCGGCGAGGCGGGCGGCTTGTACGTGAGCGCGACATGGATCGCTGGCCAGCCGGAACTGCGGCGGTTAAAGCTGACGGGCCGGGTTGATCAGAGTTTCCATGCTCCTCGATTCGCCAGACGCGAACGGCAGAAGTCAGGAAATTGGTGGAAGGCGGAGGACGGACGGAAGGCTCCCTTCGACGTGGCGGCACATGAATCCGCCGTTTCACCAACGGTGCTGTTGTGGCATCCGCCGACCCGGCGGCTGTGGGCGGGCGGGGGATTCAACGTCGCGGATGGCAAGCCGCGCGACGGCCTGGCGCGGCTGAGAGGAGGCAAATGGTGGAATTTCTGAAACCCGCCTTCCCCGGCGCGCGGATTCCATGAGAGAAGGTGAGGAAACGATGGGCGAGGCGGCGAAAATGATGGCGGCGGACGGCAGGGTGGCGACCCGGGACGGATCGCGGCTGCTGGCCCGCATCGCCCTGCGGGATCCGGACGCGCTCGCTGAACTTTACCGGATGTGGGGCGACCGACTTTACAGCATGGCGCTGCACTGGATCAAGGACGAGGGAGCGGCCAAGGAAGCACTGCAGGATTGCTTTTTGCGTGTTTGGAAAAAAGCGGCGGACTTCGATGCTGAGAAAAGCAGCGGCTTCGCCTGGTGTGCGATGATCCTGCGCGGATTGTGCCTCGACTCGCTGCGGAAACGCCGCCGCCGGGCACCCGTTTGGCAGGATTGGGAAACGGCGTCCGCATTGGAAGTCCCGTCCCGCGGTGGCGTGGAGGATTTGCTTTTCCGGGAAACAGTCACCCGCGTGCGGACGGCGCTGGCCCATCTGGATGAGGGAGAAACCGAGAGCGTGCGGGCTGCGATTTTTGACCCAGGCACCGTGCAGGATCACGCGCAGCGCTGGGGCGTGCCACTCGGGACGGCGAAAATCCGCATCCACCGGGCGATGCTGAAACTCCGGGAAATCCTGCGGAAAGGAGGCGCTGATGAAACCTGAGGATCTCGCCGATGCCACCGCCCGCGCGCTCGATCTGCTGCCGCCAAGCGACACCGCACACTCGGACCCGCGATTCGCACGCGATCCGCGGCTTGTGGTGGAATCCCGCCTCACCCGCGAGGCAGCGACGGATGTCTGGCTGGCGGTTTCTCCCTTACACATCGCGCCGCCGGAAGTGCTGCACGCGGTGATGGAGGAAATCCGCCCACATGCCACAACGGTATCGCGAGGACGCCGTTACCTGCCGTGGCTGGCGGCCAGCGGCTGGGCGGCAGCGGCGGTAGTTGCGTTTTTGCTGTGGCCGAAATTCGTCGTCACAAAACCCGACGCGACGGCCACTCTTCCGGTCCCTGTCGAAGGCGAATCCATGCACCCGTCCGCTCCATCCCAACCACCACCACTTCCGGCGACGCGTGATGTGCGGCTGCGGCAGGAAATCGTGCGTTTGCAAGAGCGTCTGGCGGTAGTGGGCAAAGACTCGGCTCCTGTCCCACGGGTGCTGAGTCTGCATGCGCCCGGCGCGCCCCGGCGTACCCCGGAGGAAGCCCGCCAGCGCGTGCAATCCATTCTGACCGCCGCGCTGCGGTCCGCTCTGGAGGCGGAAAGCGGCGCGCCGTCGGATGCCGCGGAGCTGGTCATCGAGCGCGGTTGGCCCGTCCCACAGGGAGACGGAGTGGTCCGGCACCGTCATTTCCCCGAGGCGTCCTGGCAGGAATTGGGCCTGCTCCGCTCCGCAAATGGCGAATACTACGACCCCGTGAGCAAGACCGTCTGGACCTCCGAGCCGGATGGGAAATCGTTTCTCGGTCGGAAAACAACCGAAGGAGAAAACCTCGCTGGATTCGCAAAGGAGCGGGATCCCTCAGTCGTCCCGGCTCCCAAACCGCGCGCGGTACCGGAGGGATTTGTGATCGAAAATCCGGCAGAGAATACCGCCGAGGTCGTCATCGATCAGCTCCCCGCGCCGCCAGCGGGGATGGAGCAGGTCATCGTGCTGACCGACTTGAGCGGGCATACGACCACTCTGCCGGTTCCCGGAACGACGGCCGAGTCAGGACTGGCGAACAACACCGCCATCGCCGATGCCGACGGATATACGGCAAATTTCAGCTTGGTCGCTCCGACTTCCACAACCGGCACGATGGTTTTCACTCTGCTGGGCAGCAATGGCATCGGCAGTTTCCAACTGGTCGAGCGGCCGTTGGCGGTGGATGGGACGTTCGGGCGGGTCCTCGTCGAGGGAGGTCCTTGAATCAAGCCCGAGGCTCGCTTATGAAAGCGGCACCAAACCATGGCAAATCCCAACACCCGCACCACCGGCGACAGCGCGCCCTGGGAATCAAAACGCAATCCAACAGGCAGTCACCTGATCCGCCGTTCGATTCCATGGCTGGGCGGCGCGGCGCTGCTCTCGCTGGTGGCGTGGGGTTTGTGGCCGAAGCCGGTGCTCGTCGAGACGGGCGCGGTCGCGCGGGGTCCGCTGACGGTGCGGGTTTCCGAAGAGGGAAAAACCCGGGTGCGGAACCGCTACGTGGTCGCCGCGCCAGTCGCGGGGAAAATGCGGCGCGTGCCATTCAAACCGGGCGATGAAGTGAAGGCGGGAGAAACTCTGCTCACCGCCATCGAGCCCGTCGTCGCGCCGCTGCTCGATCCCCGTGCACGGGCGCAGGCGGAAGCCGTCGTTTCGATGCGGGAAGCCTCGCGCAAACAGGCGGCCGAGGCGCTCGACGCCAACAAGGCCGCCTCGAAAATGGCGGCGGCCGAGCTGGAGCGCGTGCATTCCGTGACCCGCGCCGGCACGATGTCCCAATCCGATAGAGACCGTGTGGAAATGGAATCCTCGATGCGTGCCGCCGAGGTGCGCGCGGCGGAGTTCGCCCTGCAGGTGGCCGATTACGAACTCGCCCAGGCCCGCGCCGCGCTGGAACGGCCGGAAGCGAGCATGACGGGAAATCTCGTCGAAGTGAAATCGCCGGTGTCCGGCCGGGTGCTCAAGGTGATGTTGGAGAGCGAAACGGTGGTCACGCCCGGCACGCAGATTCTCGAAGTGGGCGATCCGGCGGACATCGAGATCGAAGCGGAAATCCTCTCGCGTGACGCGGTGACGATCCGGCCCGGCGACTCTGCCGAGATCGACCAATGGGGCGGCGAAGATCCGCTCAAAGGCCGCGTCCGTCGCGTGGAACCTGCGGCGTTTACGAAAATTTCCGCACTCGGCGTGGAGGAGCAGCGCGTCATCGTGCTCAGCGATCTGGTGGATCCGCCGGAAGCCGCGAAGTCGCTGGGTGACCGCTACCGGGTGGAGGTGCGCGTGGCGGTGTGGCATGCGGAGGACGTGCTGATCGTTCCGGCCGGTTCGCTTTTCCGCGAGGGGAACGCATGGAAGACCTATGTTTTCACCAACGGTAGCGCGAAACTAACAGACATCGAAGCCGGTCATTCGGACGGACGTTTCACGGAGATTCTATCAGGTGTGAGCGCGGGAGAGGAAGTGCTGCTCCATCCGCCGGACACGGTGAAGGACGGCACGGCGGTCAAAAGGCGGGAATCGTGAAATTTGCAACCCCATGCACAGCAGTCACTTGCTTGACTTGGAGCGGGATTTAGCGAGAATCGTTCTCTATGAAAACTCCCCCCATCCTGATCGCCCTTGCCCTGCAGGCGGCTACCTTGTCCGCCGCCGAACAAATCGTGACACTCGGCGATTCGCTGTCCTTTGCCTATGAAGCGGAGTTTTGTTTTCAGAAAACAGTCATCGGTATCGGTTCAATCGGCGATAACATGCCCGCCACGGCACGCAACTGGATCGAAACCCTCAGCAACCCGACCTATCGTGGAGACCGCTTCGACCTCGGTGCGCGCGACAGCGTGACGGTTTCTGCGCCAGGCAATCCACCGTTCGACCTCTATTTCCGCCAGAGCGGAAACTGGGCGATCCCCGGGTTGAAGATTCACCAATTCCGGCAGTTCCTCGAGGGAACGATGAATTTCACCCAAATCATCGGGAGCTCGACTGATTTCACGACTCTCAGCACCATCCTGACCTACTCGAATTTCAACAACGCCACCGATTTCGCCCTGTCGGACCTGGATAACCAGATCCAGAACACCGCCGAACGGTTGACCATCACCATCGGAGGAAATGACATCAGGGCGGCTTACGGCACGATCTACAACGGCGGCGGTGCTGGGACTTTCGTTGCGGATTTCATGGCGGACATGGTGTCGATCCTGGATCACGTGCAGGCGATCAATCCTAACATTCAGATCGTTGTGACGAACGTGCCCCACGTGGGAATCACCCCTTTGATTCGCATCTCCTTTCCGTTTGACGCCGTGAAAACCGAGCGCGTTTCAGCCGTCCTGCGCGACCTGAACACCCAGCTCGCGGCCCTTGCCCGGACACGCAACATCGGCTTCGCGGACATTTACACGCCCACACTGCCGATGATCAATCCGGCGAATCCACTCTGCATCCACGGCATCACTTTCGCCAACACCGGCAGCTCGACAGGTGATCTCGCCCAAGCATGGCTTAACGGTACCACCAGCAAGAATTTCCACCCGAATACCAACGGCCAGACTGTCATCGCCAACGAAATCATCCGGGCTTTCAACAACCGCTATAACACCGGCATCGCGCCGCTCTCCGCCACCGAAATGCTTGTTGCTTTATCCGGTCGCGCGGCCAACTCCATCGACATCACTTATTCCAACTGGGTTCTCGCGATGATGGGCAGCACGCCTCCCATCACCGACGATTCCGATGGCGACGGCATTTCCGCCGGAATGGAATTCGCGCTTGGACTCAATCCCACGCGGCGTGACTCGGATTATCTGAGTTCAGCCCGGATCGGCGCGGAGCTTGAGCTGGCCTATCCGAAGCGTTTGCCGAGTTCCACGCATTACACCCTGACTCCCGAGTCTTCTTCGACGCTGCTGGCGCCGTTCGCTCCCATTTCACCTCTGGCTCCCGCAGCGGACGGGCTGATCCATGCGCGGATTCCGATCGGAGCAACGCCAGGATTTCTCCGACTCCAGGTAAACATCACCCCGTAATTAGTTTGGCCGCGTGGAAAGGGGGTAGGCGTTAGCAACCGTTGATCCGCCGGGCCTCGCAAAGCCGTTTTCGCCCGCCATCGATGCCACCCGCCCTATCCGTCAGCCAGCTCGACGCCCGCCGCTTCGCCCGCCGGGCGGTGGGTCTCGATGTTCCGTTTCCCGACATCGGTTCCGCGCTCCGGCACCACGGCTACATCCAGATCGATCCGATCAATGTCTGCGGCCGCATGCACGACCTCATCCTGCGGAACCGCGTGGAGAACTATCAGGCGGGCGGGCTGATGCGGCACATCCACGGCGATGGCGTGACCCTCGCGGCCGGGGAGCGCACCGCCTTCGAGCATCATCTGCCGGACTCCGCCGTCCTGACTGCCTTTCCGCTGGATGCGTGGCCGCATCTGCTTGCCGCGATGCATCACCGCACCCAGCGCGACGGCGCATGGTCGGGCCGGCTTACTCCTGACGAAAGCGATCTATCAAAAGACATCCTCGCCGAGCTCGCCATCCGCGGCCCGCTTTCCTCCAGCCACATCGAGGACAAGCGCGGCAGCGGTCCCGGCGTCTGGGGGACGGCGACGCTCGCGAAGTCCACATTGCAAAAGCTCTTCTTCCACGGCCGCGTGCTCATCGCCCGCCGCGAGGGCAACCGCAGGCTTTACGATCTTCCCGAGCGGGTGCTGCCTGCCGCAATCCTCGCGGCGAAGGAGCCGGATGCTGTTGAAACGGCCCGTTGGCTCGCGCTGACAAAACTGTGCCAGCGGCGTCTCACCACTCTGAAGCGCGGGGAGCTTTCCCTGATTTCAGACGACGTCCAGGCCATCACTCTCAACGACGCGGACGCTCCCACCCTCTACTGTCTTCGTGAGGATGTTGCCCTGTTTGACACCTCTCCGGTTCCGGCGAAGACGTCACTGCTGTTAGCTCCGCTCGATCCGCTCATCTACGACCGCCGCGTGACATCGGCGCTGTGGGGATTTGACTATACCTGGGAGGTTTACACGCCTGCCCTCAAACGCGTGCGCGGCTACTACGCGCTGCCGGTTCTATCAGGCCATGAACTCGTGGGTCATGTCGATCCCAAGTCGGATACGAAAACGGGTAAACTCAACGTCATTTCACGCTCGGTGCGGCGGGGGCATTCGGTAGCGCCTGCGGTGAAATCGCTGGCAGAATTTCTGGGGCTTCGGTGAGGCAACTGGTGAAACGAATTTCGCGGTCCCAGTGTTCACTTGCCAGCGAGCCGTCGTTTCAACTGAGCTTGATAAATATTCGCCGGTTCGATATTGGCGGGCGAGATGGCTTCAAACCAGCGGCCGTTGGGTTCGGTCACGGATTTCTCCTTGGTTTCAAGGGCCACGAGATTCATCGACGCGGGTCCGAAGTCTTTTGGATAGGTCTGCTCCTTCGCGGCGCGGACGTTCCAGAAGGTGCCGTGCGCGGCGCAATGACGGCCAAGGTCCGCGCCGCCGCCACATTTCCACATGCGGGTGCCGGCACCGAGATCGATGTCGGTGAAGACGTTGTCGTAAGGGGCGCGCTTGTGGTGATCGAGGCTCAGGTCGGTGCCGGAACCAGAGCAAGCGACATTTCCCGCACCACCTTCGACGGTGATGTCATGGACGAAGCGCTGGCGGATTTCAAAGCGGGTGAGCAGGTTGTCGTTTCCTGATAGGTCGATTCCGTGATGGCCGAAAACCCCGCCGTTTTCCACGACATTGACCAATTGCAGCCGCACGTCCTCGACGGTGCAGAAGCGGCCGCCGGCGAAGACACCGCTGTCAGAATTGGTGATGACCAGATCGCGGGCCCAGCAGTCGGCGGCATTGGTGAAGGCGACGGCGTTGAAACCCAGCTCGCTGAAATGTCCCTGGTACTTGCGTTCGGGGAACTCGAAACCAATGTGCTCGATACCGCTGTTAGTCACGGTCGGGTGCCAAGTGGAGATTTCCGGGCTCCATTCAGGGCGAATGTCGGTACGCAGCGGACGTTCGAGCGTCAGGATCTGGCCGTTGATTTTGGTAACGCGGGTGACGAAAGAAGTCGCGTGTTTGGACGGGGCGATTTTTGAGAGACCGCCCGGATCACCGGAATACAGATAGGTGAGCAACGATCGTTCGGCATCATCACGAATCGCGATTTCCAACCAGTCGCCCGGGGAAAGATGGGAAACATCGCCGTCGATTTTCAACTCGTGGTCGCCCCGTTTCGCGGGAGTGGTGCAGCGCCCGATCCGCTTGCCCGGATTGCCGCCTTTGAAGGAAACGATGCCGCCGGACCATGAATAGTTGGAAGTCCGCTGTCCCGTGGTGGTCGCGCCCCAGTCGGGCTTGATGTCATTGAGAGGCACCGGGCAGACGAGGATGGATTGGTCCGGACCTGCACCGCGCAGAACGAGGCCGGGCCTGTTGATTTCGAGAATTTTCGTGATCCGGTAACGGCCGGCGGGAACGAGGACCGCACCTTTTTTCGTCTTCGCAATCGCTGCTAGAAAGGCATCGGTGTCGTCGGTGGTGCCATCACCTTTCGCGCCGAAATCCCGCACGTTGGCCGCCTCGGCGACGTCCGGGATCGGTCGCTCGCCACAGGCGTATCCGGCGAACGACACATCCGGCAGTCGGCCCGCGGGATCCCATGCCTCACCGTTGCGTCCCCACAAGGACGAGTATTGCCGGTCTTCGGCAGAAAGGGCCAGCGAGGCCAGCATCAGGGTGATCGGCAGAACGCGTGAGAACATGCTTTGTTAAACAGTCCGGCGGCGGACGATCTGTCATGGATCTCACGCGATGATGTCGTGGATGACCTTGCCGTGAACATCGGTGAGGCGGAAATCGCGGCCGGAATAATGATAGGTCAGCTTCTCGTGATCGAAGCCCAGCAGGTGGAGGATGGTGGCGTGCAGGTCGTGGACGTGGACGGGTTTGTCCACCGCCTTGAAGCCGAATTCGTCGGTGGCGCCGTGGATGTGACCGCCTTTCACGCCGCCGCCGGCCAGCCAGGTGGTGAAGCCGTAGTGGTTGTGGTCGCGGCCTTTCATCACGCCGGCGTTGGAGCCGGCTTTTGGCAGCTCGACGACGGGCGTGCGGCCGAATTCGCCGCCCCAGATGACGAGCGTCTCATCGAGCATACCGCGCATCTTCAGGTCGGATAGAAACGCTCCGATCGCCTGATCGCACTGCCCGGCGAGACGGCGGTGGTCCTCGATGTTGTCATGGCTGTCCCACGGCTGGCCGTCGCCGTGCCAGAGCTGGATGAAACGCACACCGCGTTCCAACAGACGGCGCGCCATCAGACATTGGCGGGCGAAACTTCCGGGGCCGTACATCTCGCGAATGTTCGTGGGTTCCTTGGAGATGTCGAAGGCGTCCGTCGCATCGCTCTGCATCCGATAGGCCAGTTCGAAGCTGCGGATGCGCGCTTCGAGTTGCGGATCGTTGTCGCGTTTGGCGAGATGGTTTTCGTTCAGTTTGCGGAGGAAATCGAGCTCGCGGGTCTGCCGGTTTTGGCGGGCTGATGGATTCCGCAGGTTTTCTATCATTCGGTTCAGGTCCTCGATCGAGCTGTCCAGATAAGTGCCCTGGAAACGGCCGGGAAGAAAGGAGGCGCGCCAGTTTTCCGCGCGCTTGATGGGCATGCCACCGGGGCACATCGAGACGTAGGCGGGGAGGTTTTCGTTCTCGCTGCCGAGGCCGTAGGTGACCCACGAGCCCATCGACGGCCGTGCGAGGCGGCCGTCGCCGCAGTTCATGAGCATGAGCGACGGTTCGTGGTTAGGGACGTCCGCGGTCATCGAACGGATCACGCAGAGGTCGTCCGCGTGTTTCGCAGTGTGTTTGAAAAGCTCGCTGACTTCGAGGCCACACTGGCCGTAGCGGTCGAAGGTGAACGGCGTGCGCAGGGCGGTGCCGGTGGGGCGCTCGGTTTTCAATCCGTCCAGCGGGATCGGCTTGCCGTGCTGGAGCTGGAGCTGGGGTTTCGGATCAAACGTGTCCACCTGCGAGGGTCCGCCGTTCATGAAGAGATGGACGACGCGCTTCGCCTTCGGCGCGAAATGCGGGCCGGTCATCTCGCTAACATCCGCTGCCGTCGCGTTTCCGCTCATCAATCCGCCGAGCGCGAGGCCACCGAATCCCATGCCGCAGCGGCGCAGGAAATCGCGGCGGTCGAGGATGATGTCGTTGGCGGTTAGTTCGTGCGACATGGTCAGTCGATGAAGTGGAATTCGTTGGACGCCCAGAGCATCTGGATGAGGTCCGCCCATGGATCGGCGGCCGTGGGAACGGGTGAGGGGGAGTCGGAAGTTGGAAATTGTTTACGCAGATTGCCCATTTCCTCGACTTCGGAATCCGCTGTCTCGCGGCCGAGGATGCGGAGGTTCCATGAGACACCGCCGCAGTTGTCGCCGTTGGGTGCGCTGAGCAGGAAATCCACCGTATCGCCCGGAACGACGTTGGTCCATTCACCTTCGATCTTCGCACTTCCTTCGGGCGCGAGCACTTGACGGGCGGTTTTGTTGGAGATTTCCCATGCCAGGGGAACGCCGCCTTTCTGCGTGCGTTCGATTTTTCCCACCATCCGGACTTGTCCCGAACCGAGGGCCCGCCAGCGGAGGACGAGCAGGTGTCCGGCTCCGACGTGGCCGCCGTTGGCTCCGGCGCTGAGCCAGCGGATGGGCGCGTTTGCCAGATCGGGTCCGGTTTTCCAAACGTCGTTGGCGAAGAGTGGAAAAGGCAGCACCTCGTCGGGCGGACCGCCGGTGTCCAAGGCGTGGCGGATCTCCCAGGTGCCGCCGAGGCGAGGCTGATAGTCGGCGGGATCGGCGCTGCCGATCCATTTCAAGGCGTCGCGTGTCTCGGCGGCTGACGGTTCGCGTTGATAGATTTTTTCGTAAACCCAACGAAGGCGGGCGGTGTCGTCCGCGAGACTGCGGAAGGCGGGCTCGGCGGCCAGTTTCGCAGCCTGGCGGAGCACGAGCGGGCCGTTGAGGAAATAGAGCGCCTGTTGGGGAACGGAGGTTTCAACGCGCTTCGGGCTGTGGTGATCCGGGTGCGGAAGATCGAAGGAAACGAAGGTGGAGGGCAGCGCGTAGCGGTCCACAAAGGCGTAAACACTGCGCCGGCGGTCGGAGGAGTTGTCATCCAGCAAAACCGAGCGGCCGCCGGTTGCGGAAGTATCGAGAGAGCCGGCGGTGGCTAGCAGGCGGTCGCGCATCGCCTCGAAATCGACGCGGCGACGGTTCCATTTCCAGTAAAACGCGTTGGCTTCGTCGATCTTCTGATTCGCTTCCGGACCATCGGCTTCGAGGCGGAAGGCTTTCGATGTGAGCAGCAGCCGGTGGAGTTTTTTCAACGAGCCGCCCTGTTCATTGAAACGAAGGGCGAGCCAGTCGAGCAACGGGCGCAGCGGCGGGTCGGCCTGCTGGACGCCGAAATCCCCGGGATCGGCAAGGGCGGTTCCGAAGTGCCAGGCCCAGACGCGGTTGACGATCACACGGCCAGTTAGAGGGTTGGCGGGGTCGGCGATTTTTTCCGCCAGGGAGAGGCGCGGGCTTTTTCCTTCGGGGAATTTTCCACCGCCGAGATAGCCGAGCCATTGGCGGTCGAAGGCTTCCCCGCGGTTGTCCGGATTGCCGCGGGTGAAGACTTGCGCGGGCGACCATTTGTCTCGGTCTGCCAGACTCATGGCGCGCGGTGGGGAGCCGGGATGCTCGGTGAGGAGCCGCGTTTTTGCACCGGCGCGCTGGCGGTTCTGGTTGCCGTCCTCCTGATCGAAAATTTCCGGAACGCGGCCGATGTCGTAGGAAAGCGGGCAGTCGCCCTTCGCTGCTAGAATCTTCAACTCGCTGCCATCCGTCGCGGCGGCCCATTCGATGGCGAGCGCTACACAGAGCGCCTTGCGTCCCGATTCATCCGCGGCGTCCATTTCCTTCGCCCAGGCTGCGAGACGTAGCGCGGCCTTGTCGCTCCAAGCGGCGGTGTTGAAGAAATCCCGCCACTTCACGACGGCTGCGGGGCGGAAGCGGCCGCGCTTGAATGAGTCCGCTGTGGCCTTGGCGACGTCCCAGTTCTCCTTTTTCGCGGTCCACGCGAGCTCCAGATAGACGGCGGACGATTCTGGCGTGCGGAGCTGGTCGACGATGGCTTGGCGCGCGTTGCGGTCGGCTTCGTCGAGTTTCCCCATTTCGGAATTGAAGACAGCAAACGCCGCGTCATCGGCGGGCTTGCCGATGACGGGCTTTTCAGCGGGCTCGTTGGTGTTTTCGAAAATCGAATAGAGCGAGTAGTAGTCCTTCGTGGTGATAGGATCGAACTTGTGGTCGTGGCAGCGTGCGCAGGAAACGGTGCTGGAGAGGAAACCGCGGGTGACGACATCCACGCGGTCGTCGATGGTTTCGAGGGCACCGGCGCGCGGGCCGACCGTTAGGAATCCGAGGGCCGCGAGATCGGGATCGCAGGGTTTGTCTGTTAGTTGGTCGGCGGCGATCTGGAGCTTGACGAATTTCCCGTAAGGCATGTCCGCGTTGAAGGAGCGGATGAGCCAGTCGCGGTAGGTGTAGGCGAAGGGGTAGCGGTTGTCCTGATCGAAATTGTAGCCCTGGGTATCGGCGTAGCGGGCGACGTCCATCCAGTGGCGGGCCCAGCGTTCGCCGTAGGCAGGACTGGCGAGTAGTTCGTCGACGAGAGCCGCCCAAGTGGTTTCGTTGGGGCTGGCTTCGATGCGCTTGATCTGCTCCGGGGAGGGCGGGAGGCCGGTGAGCGTGTAGGCGGCGCGCTCGATCCAGTTGCGCGGCGGTGCCAGTTTCGCGGGCTGCAACCCGGCTTTGTCACGGGCGATTGCAAGCAGTGCGTCAACCGGATGGACTGGAGAATTCGCCGGAAGCGCCGTATCAACGGGCGGGAGATACGCCCAATGATCGTCCGCCCTCGCGGGAGCTGCGAGAATCACCAGGCTCGCGGTCAGGGCGGAAAAGCGCATGAATCAACGGGAGCATACACCCGTTTTCAAAATGCTCTTTCAGAATCGCAGGAGCGGATCAGTTCCCCGGGAAGACGATGGGTTCGCGCTTGTCGCCGTGGCCGAAGCCATCGCCGATGTCCTTGCTGGTGACGAAGAGCATGAGCGAGATGAGAGCCAGCGCGCAGACGGTCTGGAGGATTTCCAATGGCTTGGCCTTGACCGGGCGACCGAATATTTTTTCCAGAATGGCGAGAGTGATGTGGCCGCCATCGAGAACGGGGAAGGGCATCATATTGAGGACGGCGAGGTTCACGTTGAAAAGCACCATGAAGGCGAGGATGCGACGCCAGCCGTTTTCCATCTGGAGGAGCGCGTACTGCATTTTCGCGATGCCGACGGGGCCGCTGAGGTGGCCGACACCGATGCTGGAGTCCGGTGCGATGACGCTGGTGATGGTGGTCCACATCATGCGCAGGCTGTCGCCGACCTGCTGGATGGGGCCGGGGTGGACGATGCCTTGGTTTTGATAGGGCGCGCCGTAGAAACCGAGGCCGAGCATCGGGCCCTTGCCTGCTGGTGAGGTGGGGACTTGGGGCGTGGCCGTGATTTTGACGGGCTGGCCTTCGCGGATGATTTCAAATTCGATGGGGTGCTCGCCGGTCTGTTTGACGAAAGCGACGGCGGCGGCGTCATCGGTGAACTTCTGGCCGTTCATGGAAACAAGGCGGTCGCCGTCCTTGAAGCCGGCCTTTTCCGCCGGGCTGCCCTTGGCGATGGAGCCGAGTTCGATGTGGTCGATTTCCGGACCGACACCCACCTGGCGCAGGCCGGGGCGCTGGAACCACTGGGTTTTCTCGGTCTTGAACTCGGAGATGAGTTTGAGCGGTTTGGCTTCTCCCGGGCGTTCGACGGTGAATTCGATCTGCTTGCCTTTGCTGAGGATGATGCCCTCGGTGATGCTTTCAAGCGATCCGGCGAATCCGTTCACGGGATTGCCATTGATGGCGATGACCTTGTCGCCGACGTGGATTCCCGCTTTTTCCGCAGGACTGCCTTCGACGACCTCGCCGATGACCTGGGTGGGGATGAAATCCTTCGGTTTGCCGACGCCCCAGACGGCGACTCCGGCGAGCAGGGCGAGCAGCATCGAGAAAAGCGGACCGGCGAAGGCGACGATGATCTTGTCGAGCGGATTGATCGCCGGGAGCGGCTTGGCGGGTTTTTCGCCACCTTCGAGAGCTTCCATCGGCGCCATCTGCGGGAGGGCGACGAAGCCACCGGCGGGAATCCAGCCGAGGCCGTATTGCACGCCGTTGATTTCCTTTTTCCAGATCGGCGTGCCGAACCAGATTTGGAAACGATCGATCTGCAAGCCGCGCCATTTTGCCGCGAGGAAGTGGCCGAGTTCGTGAACGAAGATGATGAGGTTGAAGCTCATCACTACTGCGAAGATCAGCAGAATGACCTGAAAGATGGAGGAAACGGTGGACATGGATGGGGAAAGAACTGCGGAAACTTAGCGTTAGCGGACTTTACGGCAAGTTCATTAAATTTTTCCAAAAACTTCCACTAGTGGCGTCGGCAATGCGGGGAGAAAAGACGTTCTTCAAGGTGTGGGACATTTCGTAGCTTGGCCTTGCTCGACCCTTTCGGGAATGAACCGGGTGGCGACTTTTTGCTTGTGAGGTGGCAATAATAATCACAATGTAATCACGCAAATCGAGAAAAGCCCTTAATTATTCGTTTAATTAGATTGCCGACCCATCACCCAAATGGGCGAATAGACCCTATCGCATGCATTTGCATACTCTGAACGAGCCCACCCATAACATGGCAGGCTCATAGTCATTCTCAAACCCTAAAACCCTCCCATCGAATGAACCCAAAATGTTGTAAAAAACCTGTAGCCGGAGGTTTCGCTTTGATCGTCACCCTGTCCCTGATGATCTTGCTCACCGTCGTCGCGGTGGGCTTGCTGTCGCTCTCCAGCATCAGCCTGCGCTCCGCCTCCCAAGAGGATGCGATGCAAATGGCGCGTTCGAACGCCCGGGTCGCCCTGATGCTTGCGATCGGGGATTTGCAAAAACAACTCGGGCCCGACACCCGCATCAGTGCCACGGCTGACCAGCTCACCGCCTCTGATCCATCGGCTTCCACCACTCCGCAGACCCAGCGACAATGGGCCGGAGCCTACAAATCGTGGCCCGCCGCCCTGCCGAACGCGCAGCGGCCGGCTCCCGAGTTCCTCCAGTGGTTCGTCTCCGGCAGCAACACCAGCCAGACGAGCAAGAACTTCGCCGCGACGGCAATCGGCGCCAAGTCCACCGAATCGGTCGAAATCGTGACCAAAAACACAGTGGGGACCAACGGCGACACCGTGCGCGTCCCGCTTCTGAGCCAGGACCTGCCTAACAAATCAAAAAACAACTACGCCTGGTGGGTGAGCGATCTCGGGACCAAGGCGCTCGTCGCTCCGGCCAAGGAAATCCCGACGGCAGTCGCCGAGGTCCGCGGCGACCAGCAGATGAATCCCTCCGCCAACTTGAAAGGGGCCGTCACCGGCACGACAAAGCCTTTCCAGAACCTCCTTTCCACCGACACCCGTCTCGCCAACATCGCCTCATGGCAGAGCGGCGCGCTGCTCGCCGACAAGCCCGAGAACATCCGCGGCCTGTTCCATGATTACACCGCCCAGAACCGCGGCCTGCTTACCAACGTGCGCTCCGGGGGTTTCCGCAAGGACCTCTCGATGGAACTGGAGCGCCCGTCCGGCGGCCAGCCGAATTCCACCGCCACCGCGCTTTACAAGGTCAACGGAGAAACCGGGATCAACCTGCAGGAGCTGTGGGTTTACTACAATCTGCACAAGGAGCTGAAACGCACCGGCGGCGCTACCTTCACCACCAGCGGCACGATGGCTTCGGGCACTCCGTATCTGCAGCTCGATGGCACGCCGACCGCCTGCCAGAGCGACGACGAGTTCTTTTTCAAACAGCCGGCCATCATCAACTATCAGCTCGTGCTCTCCTATCAGACCCGCCCGGTCACCTCGGGCGCCAATACGGTCAACCGCCTCCATCTGGTGCTCGATCCGATCATCACCTTCTGGAACCCGCTCGACGTGCCCGTCGTGGTTCCCGCCGGGCTGGTGTTCACCGTCAAATACTGGAGCGTGCCTTATGATCTGGTCATCTCGGTCAATGGCGTTGAGCAGACCTGTCCGGTGGCGGGTGTCCAAAAGTCCGACCTCAACTTCCTCAGCCTCGAGGTCGGCAATCTGGACCGCATCGTGATGAAGCCCGGCGAGGTTATCAAGATGTCGCAAAGCGGCAGTACTCTTGCCAGATCGACCGCGGGTGTGGATTTCCACGCGCTGGCCGGCAAGAAGGGATTCAATTTCGGCAGCGGGGTAGCCTATCCGCTCAAAACCAAAGCCGATGCCTTCATCGATCTCACCAGCGGCACGGTTGATTACATCAAGGCCGTGGCGAACCACCTGACCGATGGCGCGACCAGTTCGGACGGCGAAGTGGTAGCGGGCGGCGAAAAGCACAAACGCCATTATGCGCTGACCCACCACGAGTATTACGTCGGCAAGGACCGCATCCAGATCGGAGACTCCCTTGGCATCGGCGGTGCTTTCCTCGACTGGGACTTCGGCAACAAGCGCCTGGCTGCGGGCGCCGTCCACGGGGAATCCGACCCCGGAACCAAAGCCTCGGGCGACCGCTACTACGCCAATGGAAGGACGGATCTGTTCAAGACCTTCACTGACGGCCGCAAGATCCCGACCACCGGCGCGAAGATGCCCTTCATGCTGCTTTCCTTCAATGCCAAGACCGAGGCCGGATCGCTGCTGGGCACCCGCACCTTGGCGCGCTTCAACCCCAAGGCCCTGCATGTCGATTTCTACAACCTGCAGAAAGCCGAACGCGAGATGCTGCCATTCGAGTATTCCGTGGAAGCCATGAACGGCTGGAAAAGCGCCACCTCAAGCCTCGATGAGGACCCGACCGGCCGCGGCTTTTTCGGCGGCGGAATGGATGCCGCGAACGGCAGCAATTTCGTCACCACCCACTCCGTGCCGCGCGAGCCGCTGGTCTCGCTCGCCTCCTTCCAGCATTCTTTCGCCAACGGCTTCGACATCCAGAAACCAAAACCTGGCTACGCCACCCTCAACGCCCGCGAGCCCATGCTGCCGCAGATCTCCCATGCGATCGGCAATTCGATGGCCTGCCCGGTAATCGCCAGCGAAAAGGTGGAAGGCTCGCTCCCCGGCGGCCGCCCCATGGCCGACCACTCCTACCTCGCCAACCAGGCACTGTGGGATGACTGGTTCCTCTCCGGCATCGCCCCGCAGACCAACGGCTTCAGCTCCACCCGCGCCCAGAAGGCCGTCGCCACGGATTTCTTGACCGGCACCCGCAAGCTGCCCGTTGTCCGCTTCGTTCCCGAGCTGCGCGGCCAGGATGCTGCGAAAATCGTCACCACCTATTTTTCCAGCACCTATCCCAGCCCCGCCGCCACCCAGGCCATCGCCAGCTACATCCGCGTCGACGGCATGTTCAACGTGAACTCCACCTCCGTCGAGGCATGGAAGAGTCTGCTAGGAGCCCGCAAGGAACGCCCGATCGTCATCCGAGACATCAATGGCAAGGAGAGCGTCCAGATCGGCGGATCCGAAACACCGGTCTCCGACCTGCTCGCCCCGATGGACGTGATCGCCAAGGGCAGCGGCTCCATCGATCCGAGCGAACCCAACCAATGGGTCGGCCGCCGCACCCTCAGCGATACCGAGATCGACAGCCTCGCCCGCGCCATCGTTAGGGAAGTCCGCAAGCGGGGCCCGTTCCTTTCCCTCGGTGATTTCGTCAACCGCCGCGTCGGCAGCGATACCGACCTCGCCCGCTGCGGAGCCATCCAAAGCGCCCTCGATGCCAACGACGTCCCTATCAACTCCGCCTACCGCACCGGTTCCCGCGCCTCCGGCGGAGGAACCACCTTCGCCTTCAAACAAGCCGAGCAGGGCCCGCTCTCCTACGGCATCCCCGGCATCGTCAAACAGGCCGACATCCTCACCCCCATCGCCCCTGTTCTATCAGCCCGCTCCGATTCCTTCCTCATCCGCGGCTACGGCGAAAAAACCGACACCGCCGGCCGCGTCATCGCCCGCGCCACCTGCGAGGCCGTCATCCAGCGCTCGCCGGAATTTGTCGACCCCACCGACGCCGCCGACAAGACCTACACCACCATCGGCACCCTCAACAAAACCTTCGGCCGTCGTTTCCAGATCATCTCCTTCCGCTGGCTCAACCCCTCCGAAGTCTGATAGGAAATCCCAACCCATCATCCCTGCATATGCCACTCCATCGTCTCCTCCTGTTCCTCTGCCTTGCCTTGCCAGCCATCGCCCAGGAGCCCGTTAAAAAATCCGAAAACGGCCTTCGCGTGCAATTCCTCGCCGAGCAATTCCCCGAAGCCCTCGGCAAGGTTTTTCTCCTCTTCGAAAAGGAAAAAACCGAACCCTTCGACCTGCCCACCAACCGGCTGTCCGAACCCGTCCCGGTTCCGGGCCGCGTCATGGTCCTCAAAACCGTCGACAAGGAAGTCCCGCTCTGCACCATCACCCTGCCCGAAAACGGCAAGGCCTTCGCCGTTGTCCTCGTCACCGCCAACCCCTCCGGCTTCACCCCCATCATCGTCCGCACCGACGATCCCGGGTTCAAGGCCGGCGACGTGCTCTTCATCAACCATTCCGAAAAAACCATCCTCGGCAAGCTCGGCGGCACCCCGCTCGTCCTGAAACCCGGCGAATCCAAAAAAGACCACCCCACCAATCCGATAGAAAACACTTACTACGACATCGCCTTCGCCACCCGTGAGGAAACCGGCGACAAGCTCATCAGCTCCAGCCGCTGGCCCATCGACAACCAGCTCCGCAGCTACCTGTTCTTCTTCACCAACGCCCAAGGCAAAACCACCTTCCGCGCCGTCGACGAATACCTCGATCCACCGGCGGCGGCGAAGCCCTGAGAAACTGCCTTTCTCAAGGTGCGGTGGTGACCCGCAGCCGCATGAAACGTTTGCCGTCCGGCGCGCCGCCCATCGGGACAGCGTCGGGCACGGCGATCTGTTCGGACGGGGCGGTTCCTCCACCGTAGGGCACGCCGGAGCTGCTCCAGATTTCCGTCCAGGACGTCGGGCTGGGCGAGGCATCGACATGATAGACGATGTCGCTGGCGGCTTTCATCCGGGTGAATGTGAAGGTGAACGATCCGCCAGAGATCGCGGTCGAGGGGAGGCCTCCGGTCGCCGGCTGATGCGGATCCAGCCCTAGCGCATACTTGATCAGGTTGGGAACCCCGTCGTTTTGCGGGGTTGCCAGATTTCCGCCGATTGGGTTGTTGGGATCGTTGGTGCCGAACTGGGTGACGCGCCACTGATCCAGAGGAGCGCTGGTGATGATCGCGCTTGTCTCGTTGGAATTGGCGCTTTCCCCATTGCCGTTGACGCCGGTCACGACGTAATACCAGGTGCTTCCGGAGGTCGCGCCCGGATCGGTGAAACTGGTGGATGCGGATCCGCCGATGGTGGCGTAGGGACCGCCGCTGGCACCCGAGCGTTTGATGGCGTAGTTCCCAGCGCCTGCGGCCGCATTCCATGTTAGCACAATCTGCGAACTGGCGGTGCTGGCATTGAGCGAGCCGGGAGTGGCCGGGGCGGGGATCCGGATTTCGATGCCGCTGCAGATGGCGTTGTCCTTGGTCGTGGTGAACACGATGACCACTTGTCCGCTGGCATTGGCCGTGGCGGTGAATTCCCGGATGACCGCTTTGTTCTTGGCTCCGGCGGTGGCGTAAACATCGAAGTTGGCGAGCACCTGGGTGCCGTTGATGGAAACGTTCGAGGTCCGTTTTCCAGCCGCGTCCCAGTAGCGCTCCGCGAAATGGAGGCGCACTTTGTAGGACGCCGACGGTGTCAGACTGCCGAGCGTGTAGGAGAAATTTCCAAACCGGTAGCTCTGATAGACAGTGTTCGGCGCGGGACTGACCAGGCCGATGGTGTCGACCGCTACGGTGCTGGACGACATGGTGCCGCCGGTGAAGGACTCGTCCGCACCGAACGAACCGGCGATGGTGTTGCTGCCGCTATTCAGCGCGACGAGCGGAGCGCCGAACGCGATCACGCTTGCCTCGTTGGAGTTGGCGCTTTCACCGAGCGAGTTCAGCGCGGAAACGACGTAGAAATAAGTGACGCCGGCAACATTCGTGGTGTCGGAGTAGCCCGGCGTGGTGGGCGAGGCGATCGTCGTGTAGGACCCGCCGCTCAGCGTCGCACGTTTGACGTTGTAGCCGGTGGCGGTGGCGGAGGGGCTCCAGTTGAGCGCGGTTGCGCCGTTGCTGGAGCTTGCGGAAAAGCCGGTGGGCGGCAGGGGGGCGGCGGGCTGATAGTTCGGATTGGTGGTGGCGACGAGCGAGCGTCCGGGAATGGTCATGTTTCCGATCACCACGCCGTTTTGATAGGCCGCGGCGGACTGGGTGGTGGGTTTCGGGTTGTAAACGACGAAGGTGCGGACGCCGGTGGCCGGATTCAGATAGACGGCGCTGGTCGGGATGCCGGTGGTGAAGTTGTAATCCTGGTTTCCGAGCTGGCGGGAGGAATGGATCAGGTAGTAGCTGCTGCCGGCGTCGGTCGCGTTGGTCGCGATTTCCTTGTTCGAGGTGAAGTAGCTGTCGAATTCGGCAACCGCGGTTTCGGGATCCCAGGTTCCCTGATAGACAAGCAGGCAGTGGCCGAGTCCGCCGTTGAGGATGTCGGGCTCGGAGCGGGAGCCGTCGACCTGGATCTGCCACTGGGTGGCATTGACGTCGGGTGCGGGATTTCCGGCGGGCACGATTCCCTTCGCGGAATAGACCTTGAGGCCGTATTTCACCCACTTTCCATCAGGAAACTCGGTGACCGCGTCCCAGGCGGGGAAATTCGCGCAGTAGTTCGCCCGCTCCGTCCACATCGCCTGCCATTTCGCGGCGACCGTGGCGGGCTGGCTGCGGCTGAGGTAGTTCAGCCAATGCTGCGCCGGCACATACTGGATGCCATAGACCCAGGCCGGATCGCCGCTGAAGTAGGTGGCGTAGGCGTAGCTGTCTGCGGTTAGAATCCCGTTCCCCTCGCGGGTGTATCCGGGCGGGAAATTGGTTTCATGGATGTCCTGCCAGTATTCGTTGACCGCGCAGCTTTCCATGGCGAAGCCCATCGCGCCCGCTCCCTGCATGCCGTTGTTGTCGAGAGCTCCGCCTAGCAAAAATAGTCCCGCCCAGCTTTGCATCGCTTCGGAACTGGATTCCTGGTTGTTGCCGTTGCCGCTGCTCATGCCGCCGGCGTTCGAGTGGCCTTCCCAGATGTCGAAGGTGCGCAGGAAGGGCTCGGATGTGTCGCTGCGGTCCCAGTTGCCGTAACATTTTACGACCTTGGTGAGCATCGGGCCGTAATCGGTGAGAAACTGCGGATCCACCATGCCGAGCGTGGCCCCGGCCACGGCGTAGTAGCCGTAGTGGAAATGCAGGTCGTTGAAGGCCTGCGATCCGTAGCTGGCATTGGCACCGATGAGTGCGTGCCAGTTTGGATAGATCGAGAAAAACGCTTCGGTTTCACCCGGCGTGTAGGTCAGCCAGTTGACCATCGAGGTACGCAGCGCGCCTTGCAGCCGGTTGGTGTTGGTGATGTCCCCGGATTCGAGGGCGAACCACATGTTCTGGGCGCAGAGCGCGAGTGCCTTGCCGCCCCAGTAGGTGTCGCCGAGCATTCCGCCGGGGTTGAACGAGTTGAGGTAGCCGCTCATCCGCGCGGGCTGATAGGGATTCGCTGCGGCGGTCGGCTGCGGGGCGGGCAGCGCGGGTGTGATGCCTTTGAAGGGAAAGGCGAGTTGGAAGGTGCGGCCGGTCGCGCATTTCATCGTGCCGCGCGGGGTGAGATAGGTGAAGGGCTCGAAATTCAGGCTGTGGGTGGTCGTCCGGTAGTGGTGCGGAAGCCAACCTTGGATGGTGTCGAGGTTGGAGCCTTTCATTGGCGTGGTGGTGATCTTCCACGTCGTGTTCACCAGGCCGCCGGACGGATTGTGGTTCCATTCGAGTTGCGTGTGGGTCGGCCGGGCGTAGGCGACGGCGGCGAATGCGGCGAGGTTGGTTTTCGCCGGGAGGTAGCCGATGACCATGTAGTTGTTCGCCCCGGAAAGCTGCGGCTGGAGATAGGTTCCGGCGACGGTGACGGTGGTGTTGTCCGGGAGGAACACGCCGTACGAGCGGCCCTGATAGTCGAACGCGAAGGAGCCGGTCGTGAAACTGCCGCCGGTCACAGTGATCGGGTTGTTGTTGGTGTCATAACAGGTCGCGCCGGAAACTATGATCTTCGGTTGCACGCTGCCGGTCCATCGGGTCCAGGTGAACGGGATGCCGCGTGCCACGGTGACATCGATGCGGTTGCCGTTCGCGTCGGGCATGCCGAAATCCACGTTCCAGTCGCCCCAGCCGGTGACCACGCTGCCGGAGCCGGTGAAATCACCACCGAAGCGGGTGGTCGGATCAATGGCGTCGCTCGCCACGACCTGATCGCAGCAAATGAGTCCCCATCCGCCTGACGACTCGTCCGCGATTTCGACGTGCGCCGTCATTCCCGCCCAAGCAGATAGATCCCAAGTAACCCAGCGGAACGTGAGCGAGTTCTGACCGGATGCCGCCTGCACGGTCTGGCCATCAACGACCAACCGCACCTGCGTCGCCGCCGTGTTGCCGCCGCAGATTTTGAAATGGAGGTATTGTTTCGCCACGGTGAAATCCGCCAGACGCACCGAGCCTTTCGGGCCGTCGCCGTTGTCGCGGGTGCTCGCGCATTTCAGCCCCACCACACCGGTCAGCCCGGGGCCGGACGATGGGGCGGGGGTGAATGCCGTGCCCGATGTGTTGGTGATCACGCTTCCCGCCGGGTATCCGGATTCGAAATCAGCGATCAGCACGTCAGCCGCCGGAATGACATACGGGACCGCGCCGCGGACTTGAAGAGCCGGCCCCTTGTCGATTCCTCCCTGCGGGCTGCCATTGGCGTTCGGCGCTTTCCAGGCATTTGGGAAAAAGACGTCCAAGCCGTAGCTCTGCGGATCGACCGCTCCCGGGTAGAACCACAGCGTCCCACCGTAGGCGTCCTGTTGGAGATTGTATTGGCTGGTGCCGGCGGGAAGGCCCGAGCGGTTGCCGATCAGCAGGTCAGTCCACCATTGGTTGGTGGGCAGCGGTTTGCCTGCGAGCGAGGGATCGAGGTGCAGCGTGTTGAAGATCGCCGGAGTCGATGGGGAAATCGGTTCGACCTGAGCGGCAGGGAGCCCGTAGTAGGCATCTTCAAAGTATTCCGAAGCCGGAACTTCGCTGGCATAGGAACCCGCCCCGACCGGCACCGCCACCTGCGCCGACAAGGGTTGGATGGCGAATGGCAGGACGATGGACAGGACCGAAAGAGCCCAAGCCGGGACACGGTTGGCGGACGTTCGGCAGGTGGTCATGGGGCAACGGGACATGGTGGGTTTTTAAAGGAACGACAACTCATTGAGCGATGGTTGCACAAAATTGCAAGATGGAAATTCAATCGTGTGTAGGAATGGGCAAGCCTGCATCCAGTTCGGCCGACCGTTTCAGATCGCATTTGAAAATTCCGGACAATCTTGTTGACGCTAAGGGGGTAAATGCCATCAGTTCGTCTTGTGCATTAAATTGCATTGCAGTAAATTTCATAACCCCCTGCTGAAAACCTCATGAAAAAACTCATTTCATTTTCCACATCCACCCTGCTTGCGGCCACGCTGGTGTCCGCCCTTGCCCTCTATTCGGACGCCGCGACGGTGGTCTGGGGAGGGGGTGACGGCCAATACACCACCGGTGGAAACTGGGGCGGCGGCTCTGTGCCAAACACCAGTGGCGGCGATACGGCCGAAATCAATTCCGGCAATGTGACTTATACACCAGGTGGGGATCTTCCGGTTCACAACGGGGGCGCACTGGTCATCAACGGCGGAAGCTGGACCCAGGTCGGCGGGGTTGCGTGGATCCAACTGGCCGGCGGCAACTTGAATGTGGCTGGCGGAACCTTCAACCAAGGTACTGCTGGAAACATCGTCCGCGATGCCGCCACGACGATCAACATCTCCGCCGGCATCGCGAATTTCAGCGGAAATTTCCTCAATGAAACGGCTGGGGGAATTTTCTCCATCACGGGAGGTACGGCGAACGTCGCCAACGAGTTCAAGCCGATCAACACGTTCTCGATGACCACCGGCACGCTGAGCGCCAACCTGATTTCCTTCGCCGACGGGCCGGGCGGTATCGATTTCTCCGGCGGCACCATTTCGGTCAATGGAGCCGGCGGCAACAGCGGCTTCTACGGCGGCGGCGGAGCGAAATCACTCAATTTCACCACCGGATCGACCGGATCGTTGTTCTTCAGCAGCTACACCATCGCGGATCTGACGGCCGACAACTTCCTGAACAACGGCACCATCCAGTTGAACGGAGCTGTTTCCGCAGGATCGTTCAGCGCGGTCGAGTCAGGTGGCGGAGTCGTCGTCACCGTCGTCCCCGAGCCTTCGCCCTCGCTGCTGTTGTTGGGAGGAATTGGAACGTTTCTGCTGATCCGCCGCCGCCATCTCGGCTGATCGCCCGTTTTCACCTTCAGAAAGTCCACGGAATGAAAGCTGTGCACCTTTTCCTCGCCTTGTCAGCGGCCGCTTCCTGCCCGCTCGCTCGGGCGCAGAAGATCACTCCGCCGGGTTTCAGGTATGAGGAAATCTACTCGGGCAACGGGATGACGGCGCTGGATTTCGACACCGCGGGCAGGCTGTTCGTGTGTGAAAAACAAGGGCGCGTGCTGGTTTTCAACCCCGATGGCAAGGGTGGCTTCGGCGCACCGGGAGTGTTCGCGGATCTGCGGCAGCAGGTGAATCCCGACAACGAAAGCGGATTGCTCGGCATCGCGCTGGACCCGAATTTCGCCAGCAACCGTTACCTCTACGTTTTTTTCACCAGCAACTCCGACCAGAAGCTCGTCCGGCTCACCGCCGATGCGGGGTTTGCCAGTGCGGTTCCCGGCTCGGAAAAAATCCTGCTGGAAGGACTGCCGCGCACGGCCACCAACCACAAGGCGGGTGACATCCACTTCCATCCCAAGGACCCCAAGGCGATCTATCTGGTTCTGGGCGACGACACCAAACGCGAGCTCTCCACCAACGTCGAATTCTACAACGGCAAACTGCTGCGCTTGGACGCTTCCAACGGCAAGGGCTTGTCCGACAATCCGTTCTATGACGGAAATCCGGATTCCATCCGCTCGCGGGTGTGGGCGAAGGGATTCCGCAATCCGTTCCGCTTCGCCTTCGTGCCCGGCGGAGTTCCCAACTTCATCTATGTCTCGGAAAACGGCGACGGCACGGACCGCCTCGCCGTGGTCAAAAAAGGCGCGGACGCCGGCTGGGGAAAAGACGGCGACAAGGGGCTGATCAAGCCCGCCGACTCCAACACGCACGTGCTCTACACCAGCAAGCCGTGTCTGACGGCCATTGCGATCGCTCCCAAAGGCCCCTTCGCCCCGAACGGTCCCGTGATGTATGCGGAGAACTGGTTCAGCCAGGATCTGCAACGCTGGAGCCTTGATGAGACCCAACTGGACAAGCTTTCACCGCTTCCCGATGACGGGGGCAAACCCTTCATGAGCGGATTCAAGTTTGTCGATTCCCAATTCGGCCCCGACGGATCGCTCTACCTGCTGCAAACCTATTTCGGCCCTTCCGAGGGCAAGGATAACAAGCTGGCGCGGGTGGTTTTCAAGGCGACCCGCTGACACGTCACTTGATCGAAGCGACCGTCTCGCCGGGCTTGAACGGGCAGTCGATGAGCACGTGCTGGGTCGAGCCGAAGCGTTTGCGCACGCGTTCGACCAACCGCTGGGTGCCGGTCGCGCCGATTTCCCGGAAAGGAATCTGAATGGTCCCGAGTTCCGGACAGCCGGCCGGTTTCTCGATGCCGTCGAAGCCGGTCACGGAGACGTGTTCCGGCACGTTGATCCCGCGCTGATAGAGACCGCGGATCAGGTCGTAGGCCTGGTGGTCCGCCGCGCAGACCCACGCCGTGACGCCGTTGCGGGTGCGCTCGGCGGCGTAGTCGATGCTTTCTTCCTCCTTGAGCTCGCGGGAAGGGAAAATGTTGATGACGTCCCCGGATGAAACCGGAAGACGCAGGCGGACCATTTTTTCCATGAAGGCCGCATAACGGCGGAACGACCAGCTCGCCTCCACCTGATAGAGCCGGGTGAAAAAGCCGATCCGGCGGTGGCCGCGCTCCACGAGATACTCGATCGCCGCGGAAATTCCTTTGTAGTGATCCACGTCCACGCAATCGATGCCCGAGTGGTCGAACTGCTCCACCAGCGACACCAGCGGCATGAGCGGGGCAAGTTGGTCGAGCACGGGCTCCGGAAACGGATAGACCAGCAGCATGCCGCTCCAGCGCCGGCGGAGTTTCTCGATCCTCAGATAGCTCGGATCCGCCAGACTGCGGGCCTTGGGATCCACCAGGTGGACTTCCACTTTCGCCGCGTTGAGATGGGCACATTCGGTCACGCCCGCCAGGATCTGTTCACTCGGATTCTGGTAATCCGTGCGGTTGTATTCCTCCTCGTCCGAGCAGATCAGCACCCCGAAGGTGATTTTCGCCGCGGCCTTCTTCTTGGTGTTGGTCGTCCGCTTTTCCAAGTGGGCGTAGCCGATTTCCGCCGCCATCTGGAAGACGCGCGCGCGGGTCACCGGGTTGATCCCGGGATGGTTGGTAAAACAGCGCGATACCGTCGCACGCGAGATTTGCAATCGCTCTGCGATCAACTGTTGGTTAAGTCCGGCCATAATTTCGCCATTTCTGGTGAGTTGAGAATCGGGGGAAGCGTGCTCGAAGGGCAAGCAAGAATTGCACGAATTTGCTCGATTGACCCCGTTGAGGCGCGCTTCCGCCTGCGTTTCATCACTCTCCGGTCCTCAGCGCCCACTGGACCGGATGACGCTCATTTGGCCGGGATCACCACCGTCTGCAGCGCCTGCCCCGGGATGGAAATCCGCGTTTCCGGAAGTCCTCCGAACCGGATGGTGTAGGTCTTGTCGCTCTCCAACAGGTTGAAGGCCACGGCGACCACCGAACCGTCCGGATTCCGGAATGCCGTCGCCACCAGGTCGGCGTTGGCTCCGGTGAGTCCGATGCGCTGGGCACCGGGGCGGATGAATTTGCTGAAATGGGAGATCGCGTAAAACAAGGGCGTGTAGAAAACCCGGTCGTGCCCGGCGTCGACCAGCACGGGTGCACCGCAGAAATTCCGCGCGTGGTTTGGTCCGCCGCGGGTGTCGAGGACCATGTTCCAATCGATCCAGCCGACAAATCCGGCATTGAATCCGCCGATGAGATCGCCGGCGTAGCGGTAGAACGGACGGTATTTCGGATGATCCTTGCGGTCTTCGGCCGGAGCCCAGACGTAGCCCCAGTCCGTGGAATCCTGACGCCAGTACCAGTCGTCCTCCAGCCGCGAGCCGATCGGTTCGTCGTCACCCATCGCATCGATGCAGCCTTCGGTGTGGAGCATTGGCTTTTCCGGGTGCGCCTTGCTGACGGAGGCGACGATTTCGGGTCCGATGTCCCGCGTGCTTTGATACCAATGGACTGCCAGGCCGGTGACGTAGCTTGCGGCTTTTTTGTCGGCAAGAATGGTGTCGGCCCATTCGACGAGGTTCTTGTCGCGGTTCTGGTCATAGGCCCAGATCGTCGTGCCCGGAGCGGCGGTGGCGAGTGTCGGTCCGAGGTTTTGGCCGATGAAATCGCGCATCTGGGCGGCGGTGAATTCCATGCTTTCCCACTGTCCGCCGTTTCCGAGCGGTTCGTTTTCCGGAGTGATCCCCCAGATCGGCACGCCTTCCTTTTTGTAGTCGGCGATGTAGCGGGCGATGTAATCGGAAAACGTCTGGTAGTGCTCCGGCTTGAGCGAGCCGCCATTCCACTTTCCGCTCGTTTTCATCCACGGCGGAGCGGTCCATGGCGAGGCGAGGATTTTGAAATCCGCACCTGGGACGGCCTGCGCCTGTTTGATCATCGGCAGCAGATACTTGCGGTCCGGCTCGATCGAGAATTGCTCGAGTTTCACGTCGCCCGGCACGGGATCGTAGCTGTAGTTCGTCACCGAGAAATCGCAGCTTCCGATGTGCGTCCGGGTCAGCGAGAAACGCGAACCTTCCTTGGAAAAATACGCCCGCAGCACGGCTTCGCTCTGCTTTTTCGAGAGTTCGCTCAAGGCCTGCGCCGAGGATTCCGTCATTGCGCCACCAATGCCGATGAGTGTCTGGTGGGACACACTTGGATCAAGCGTCAACGAGTAATCCGAGGCCCCGGCGGCGGTTGAAGGCGCGACGGCGGCGAGCCGGTCGCCCTTGCGGGTGGTTTGAAAAATCTCAACCTTCTGGGCGGAGACGGAAGTCACGGCCAGCGAGGCGAGGCAAAGGACCCGGCGCAAGGAGCCGGATGCAGGGATGGGCGGGTTTGTGGTTTTTGCGATCATGTTTTGAAAATAGGGAAGCGACAAAGGCAGGGAAGCGGACGATTGACGCCCCCGACCGCGCGGTAAAGAGCCACCGGTGAAATGGCTTTATGTTGCATAAAATTCCAATGTTGATTCAGGCCGTCAAGGAGATATTTCCGACGGGACTTTTCGTAAACGCTGGAAAAGAAAACCGCGCCTCGTCGCGACTTGGGGGAAGTGCGGATTTCTCAATCCATCGATGATTCTGGTTGCATTAAGTTGCATTTTCGGATTCCTTTATATCCACAAAACCGCAGCGAGGCATCTTTCGATGAAAACCCATTTCTCCGAAACCTCGGATGCCAACGCGCCGCCTCCTTTATGCAATTTTCAACCGTAAGTCCCACCATGAAAAACCATCGCCACCTCTGCCTTCTCTTCTCCGCCTTCGCTCTCGCAACACTGAGCGCATCTGCGGAATCCATCATCGTCCCCTGTGACCAACCGGTCAAAAGCCGCAAGCGCGGCGTCTGCGTCAACGAAGCCGACGCGAAGGATTTCATGGCACTGTCACCTGGAGTTTCGTGGTATTACACGTGGCATTTCACGGACAGCAACCATGCGCCGAAAGACGCCAAAATGGAATTCCTGCCGATGGTCTGGGGAAACCGCCCGGACGACCTCGCCGGCCTGGACAACTACCTCAAATCGAACAAGCCGTCCCGCGTCCTTGCGATCAACGAGCCGAATCTCAAGGGGCAGGCCTTCATCAGCCCGAAGACGACCGCGGAGCTCTACCAGAAGGTCAAGGCGATCGCCGACCGCCACAAGATCCCTGTCGTGGGTCCCCACATGGCGCTCGGTTCCTCGGAGGGTGACAGCATCAAAGCGATGGATCCCATCGAGAAAAAGGAGATCGCCTATACTTTCATGACCCCGTTCCTCAAGGCCTTCCTGCACTACACGGGGAATACCGATGTCACCGCCACGGCTGCCCATAGTTATGGCAACATCGGAGAGTTCAAGTGGATGGTCGAAATGATGCACAAGGAATTCAAGCGCCCGGTGTGGATTACTGAATTCGCCTTCTGGGGGGCTTCCAACGAAGCGGCGGAGATGGACTACCTGATCCAGTCCGTCGATCTGATGGAAAGAACACCATACGTCGAGGGATACGCCTGGTTCAAAGACCGGCTGAAGGACCAGCCAAAGATGAGCCTGCTGGGAAAGACACCCGGCACCCTCACTGCTCTTGGAAACATCTACGTCAACATGCCGGTCCACGATCCGGAGGTTTTCTACCAACTGCCGGGACGGCTTCAACTGGAGTCCTACGCCGCGATGAACCAGTCCGACATCTCCCGCACCAAGGATTCCGACGGACTGTTGGAAATGACCGTGCTGGATGCGAAATCGTGGCTGGACTATCAGGTATTCACCGCACAAGCGGGAACTTTCGAGGCGAAACTCCGCGTATCCACCTCTGAGGGTGCCAAGATCGACATCCTCTCCGGCGACAAGGTTCTGGCACAGTTCACGGGGACCACCACGGGATGGCAGACTCTGAGTGTTCCGGTGAGCCTCCCATCGGGGAAATCCACATTCCGCATTCGTTCCAACAGCGCCGCCCGGCTCAATTGGATCGAGTTCTCCGGCAAGTGAGGCGACCCCGCCAATCGGAGCGCGGAATTCATTCCGCCAGTAGGCCTGGGAGGATTCTTTGGATTCTAATCGGGATTAAGAGTCGAACTGTGGCAGCCGCACGTTCAGGCCGTTTGACAAAACAGATTGCCGAAACTTGTTTGCGGTGATGGATTTTTTTCCGCCGTCCGGAGTTCAAGCTGAAGAGGCTGTCGGGAAACGATTTTCTCCCGGGCAGATGGTCATCCCGGCTGATCTTGCCTAATTTAAAGCCTCAAATCGTGTCTCGAAATCGGTGGGAACTTTCGGTTGGAGCCGGGACGCGGGACGGGGCGACCTGAGGCGACCTGAGGCGACTCCGGGGGACTCCGGGGGACTCCGGGCGGCTGAAAATGGGGCGACGCCCGCCCTTTTCAGGCGGTGGCTGGTGCGTTCAGCCTCTGGATGGCTCCGAGGAGCATGTCCAGCCCCACAAGGTTGATGACCCGGGTGAAGTTGTCAGCCCTGGCACTTAATCCCATTTCGGCGGCGGCGAGTTTGATGCCCCGGCATAGCAGGCCGGTGTAGCCGTGGCGGTCTTTGATGGTGGAAAAGGGGTGTTCT
>JBDSNC010000122.1:0-6038 GCA_039915545.1 Luteolibacter sp. | reverse complement strand
ATCAATATAACAAATCCTGCGGCCCCTTCGTTTGGACGAAAGGTCCTGACAAGTTGAAAAAGATCATCGAACTCACACAAAACCATCAGTCACAATCGCACACGCACTAAGAGGACGATGCACTAGTCGCCTTGGTTCTCAGGATGACTGCAGTTCCAAGTTCGCCGGTGGCTTTGATCCCCGTCACATCAAACTCAGTGTATGAACCAGTGATTGCCGTGGTTGAAATTCCGACGTATGCGGAACTGCCACCGTCCACGGCGAGTTCCAGTTGATCGGCCGCCTCGGAGCTGATGCCGGAAAGGCTGAGCGCACAAATGCTATTGGTTTCTCCGACTCCTACTGCCGCCCAGTCGTCCCGCCTGGTGCTGTCCCAGCCATTTATGATATCGTGGGTATTGCGGAGTTCGAATTCCACGGGAACCACTGTGTAAGTTCCGTTTTTTTTTCCGTTTTTCTTCGTCGGATCGATTTCGTATTCCTGGCTGGTGCCTTTGGCCTGGGTGTTTACCCAGGACTTGGGTTCAAGAATCGGAGTGATGCTATCGGCCGGGGTGAATATCTCCAGCCAGTTTACCGCTTCCCCAGCCAGGATGGAGATTTTATGAACCTCCCATTTGTATTTTAATTTACTTATGTAATAGCCGTATGCGACCGGTGCGGGCGGGGGTATCAGGTAGATCTCGGCTTTCTGTGGGCCGGACGTATTGTAAATGCCGGTGTAGGCTGGCAGATTCGCCTCCGTATTGGATTGCAACTGCGCGGTGGTGAATTCGTTTGAGAGAGTTTCCGTAACCGTTGATGTTTTGCCACCGCCAGCAGTGCCACTCTTTTGACGGACTGTGTCACTGGTGACCGTCCAATCATCATGGGAATAATTGGTACCGCCGTCGCCAGTGATGACAGGAGGGTGTGCGGTGTCGATGCCGGTTATCGGGTCCGTATCAACGGTTGTTGTCGTGCTCCCGCCGCCTCCGCTATTGTTAGGATCCGTGCTTGTGAGCTTTTCCACACGAGTGAGGTAGCGGCGATGCGCGTCTGGAATTCCATCGTAGTCTGTGAAACCCTCAAAGCCATTTTTATTGTTGAAGCCGTGGATTTCTTCGGTGAGCAGCGTAGGCGGAGCGCCGACCGAGATGGATGCTGTGCCACCTGTGGGTGGTGTGCTGGCGGGGTCTGCGGGATTGGAGCCGGCAACGTATTCCGCGAAGTTGGAATATCCGTCGTGGTCTTTGTCGCCGTTCGGGCCGTCGTCGTGGGGATCGAGGCCGTGGGCGATTTCCCAGAGGTCCGGGAGGCCGTCGGCATCGCTGTCCGCGATTTCGGGATCGGTGCCGAGAAGGTATTCCTCATAGTCGGTGAAACCGTCGCCGTCGCTGTCCACGTCATTGACGGCGGTGCGCCAGAAGAGGGCGGCAGGGGCGGTGCCGTCCGGGTGAACGGGTGTGAGGCCGATTTGCATTTCGGGGTTGAGCGCGGTGATGGGATCATCGACGGGAAACCAACTGCCAGAAGTGAGATCGGGGGAACAAAGGAGTGTGTATTGTTTCCCAATTTCCCCGGACCAATGGATGATGAAGCCCTCGGGAGTCTGGAGCACGAGATCGCCATTTTCATCGGTAACATACGAGGCGGGACTGTGCGTGACATCCGCTAGAAGGAATCCGACCAGTGGGGTGGCGTTGAAGGGATCGGTGCCCGCAACCGCTTCCTGGGCATTTGTCCAGCCGTCGCCATCAGGATCGGTCGAGGGATCGAAAGTGGGCGGGAAGAGTGCGCCGTTGTTGTAAAGCTTTTCCCAAAGATCGCTGAAACTGTTGTTGTTGGTGTCGATCAGGGCGTTTGAGACTTGAGAGGCCAGAATCCAGAAACATAAAAGGAGGAGGTGGCGTTTCATTGCGCACCTCCTTCTGCTGGGGAAGGTGCGGCATCCGGGATGCGCCAGTAGTTGAGAATGATGTCCTTGGGCTTGGGAGGATGGGCTTTGAGTTCCGCCTCATGGGCGATGCGTGCCCTTTCGCGCCCTTCGTAAGCCGCTTTGAGACGTTCGTATTCGTTGTTATAAACATCGTGGAGGGACTGGACCGTGGTGAGTGTTTCCGGAGCGGGAGGTGCCCCGATGATGACGAAGGTGGCTTTGCCTGCGGGAATGACGGGCAACTGCGGAGGCTGCCCGTCGTCCGTGGCGTTTGCCATCAGATCGCTAAAAAGCAAATCCCGCCAAGCATCCGGGCACCGGAAAGTTGTCCACAAGAACCTGTCGCTCCGACGAGTTTCGGCCCCATTCTCGCGACAGAACCTTGTGGGCAACTTTCCTAGCCAAGTGACGCTGGCGCGTGAAAAGCGGCGCTCGGGAAATCCATGCAGTTAGAGCCGGTTCCCACTCTTTTCTCGATTGTGCCTTGTTTTTGGTGTGGAAGGCTTTTTGGAAATCGAACTGAGCTTGGAGTCGGATGAGGAGATCGCCGGGGATGCCGAAGCAAAATTGGACGCGCAGGGCCAGGTTGGCACTCACTCCTTTTTTCTGGCGGATGACATCGCTGAGTTGGGCTTTGTTGATTTTCATGGCTTCTGCGGCCTCGACCTGAGTGACCCCGTGATGGGCGATGGTATCCCGGATGAGGGCGGCGGCGGGGTTTGAAAGTGGCTTTGGAACTTTTTGTGCATCGCGGAGGATGGCGTTTTGATTCGTTTTCATTCGGTTGGTTTCAGTGGGTGTCTTCGATTCTGACGAGATCAGCTAGCGACCTGGAGCGGGACGACTGCGCTGAGTTCGTCGGCCTTTTCGCGCTGGGTTTTGCGGAAGAGGTAATGGTTCTGTAGGCGCATCCAATACTCCGGCTCGTTTCCGAAGTAGCGACCGAGCTTCAGGCAATGTTCCGGTGTGAGCATGCGGCGGCTGGCGAGGATATCATTCAGCAGTTGTGGGCTGATGTGGAGATCTGCGGCTAGCTTCGCCTGGGTGAGGCTGTGGGCGTCCAAAAAATCCCGCAGCATGGCGGCGGCGGAGTTGGTCAGAGGAATTTCGGGGGTTGTTTTCATGGGTTCAACCTTTGTAGATGTCACCGCGTGGGCCGATCGCGTCCACATAGAGAACTTCATCGACCTCGATGATGGCTATTTGCAAGATTGCCCGGTAGCTTCCAATGCGCAGTCGCGACCATCCGGTCATGTTGCCGCCCATTTGCTTGAGGTTTGGATGGCTGAATTTCCTCAAGCGCGGCTACTTCCCGGAGGGCATCGCGCATTTGGATAGCACGATCACGCGGCATCCGGGTCAGATACCGGGCGGCACGGCGATGGAAGATGATCGCTCGTATTCAAATGCCGAGTTCTTTTTCCAGATCCTCAAGCGCGACGAAGTTTTCGGTGCGCCCGGCTTCGCGGTCTGCTTTTGCCTCAACGAGGGATTCCTTTTCGTCTTCGGAGAGATCTAGTCCGTAGGTTTCGACAAAATCCACGAATTCATCGTAAGGAATAACCACTTCGACGGGGTTTCTGCCACGGTCGTAGCGAACGCTTTTCCGCAAGATGGCTTCCGTAGTCATGTGCTTATAGTAACGGGGTTTTGTCTGTTTGCGAGTTCAGATTTATCCTTCGTGCGGGGCCTTGAATCAAAAAGCCGCCTCTTTGGTGGGAGGCAGCTTTGGGGCAGGGCAGTGATTCGTTTCGTTAGAACGCGGCCACCATTTCCTTCACCGGTGGGGCGAAGGTGGTGAGGTCGATGCCTTCGACGGCGGCCTTGTATTCCTTCAAGCTCGGCGTGCGGCCGAGGATGGCGGAGAGGACGACGACCGGGGTGGAGGAGAGGAGAGACTCGCCTTTTTTTCGGTCGGAGTCTTCGACGACGCGGCCTTGGAAGAGGCGGGTGGAGGTGGCCATCACGGTGTCGCCTTTTTCGGCTTTCTCCTGATTGCCCATGCAGAGGTTACAGCCGGGGCGCTCGAGATACATCATGTTCTGATACTCGGTGCGGGCGGCGCCTTTGGGGGCGTTGTCGTCGAACTCGAAACCGGAATATTTTTGCAGGATGTCCCAGTCGCCTTCGGCCTTGAGTTCGTCGATGATGTTGTAAGTCGGCGCAGCGACCACAAGGGGCGCTTGGAACTCGACCTTGCCTTGGGCCAGTTCGAGGTTCCTGAGCATTTTGGCGACGATTTTGAGGTCGCCCTTGTGAACCATGCAGGAGCCGACAAAGCCGAGGTCGACCGATTTACTGCCTTCGTAGTAGGAGAGTTCGCGGATGACGTCGTGGGTGTAGCGCTTGGAGACATCCTCGTTGTTGACGTCGGGGTCGGCGATCATGGGCTCGTCGATGATGTCGAGATCGACTACCATTTCGGCGCGATACTTGGCATTGGCATCGGGAGCGAGGGGCGGCTTTTCACCGGACCGGATTCCGATGATGCGGTTGTTTGCCTTGTCGATAAGGCCTTGGAGGACATGGGTTTCATTGTCCATGCCCTTGTCGATCATGATCTGGATGCGGCTCTTGGCGGTTTCCAGTGATTGGATGAGGGTTTCGGGCTCTGAAATACAGATGGAGGCCTTGGCCTTCATCTCGGCGGTCCAGTCGGTGAAGGTGAACGCCTGATCGGCGGGGAGGGTGCCGATGTGGACCTCGATGACGCGGCCTTGGAAGACGTTGTCGCCGAATTTTTTCAGCATCTGCGACTGGGTGGAATGGACGACGTCGCGGAAATCCATGTGGGGCTTGAGAGTGCCCTTGAAGGTGACTTTGACGGACTCGGGGATGGGCATGGTTGCTTCGCCGGTGGCGAGGGCGAGGGCGACTGTGCCGGAGTCCGCGCCGAAGGCGATGCCCTTGGACATGCGGGTGTGGGAGTCGCCGCCGATGGTGATGTCCCAGTCGTCCACGGTGAGGTCGTTGAGGACCTTGTGGATGACGTCGGTCATGGCGTGATAGCCGTCCTTCGGGTCGCGGGCGGTGATGAGCCCGAAGCCCTGCATGAAGGACATCAGCTTGGGAATATTCGCCTGGGCCTTTTTATCCCAAACGGAAGCGGTGTGGCAGCCGGATTGGTAGGCGGCATCGACCGTGGGTGAGATGACGGTGGCGGCCATGGCCTCAAGCTCCTGCGAGGTCATCAGGCCGGTGGTGTCTTGCGAGCCGACGATGTTGACCTCGACGCGGACGTCGGAACCGGCGTGCAAGGTCAGGCCGGGAGTGCTGCCGACGGCGTTGCGGTTGAAGATTTTTTCGACGGCGGTGAGGCCCTGTCCCGGGTGGGAAATTTCCTTGGCGGGAGCGAAAACGGCGGGTGTTTCGATTCCCAGCGTATCGGCGGCGAAGGTCTGGAGTTTTTTGCCGAAGACGATGGCGTAGGAGCCGCCCGCCTTGATGAACTCAAGTTTCTGCGGGGTGAAAGCGGAAGAAATATCGGCCAGCACTTTGCCATTACCGTAGAGCTTTTTCTCCTTGGTGTTGATGGTGAGGAGGGTTCCGGTCTCGACCGAGTAAACTTGCTCCAGAACGGGATCTCCGGCCTCGTTCAGGACGGTCTTGCCCTCGGCATCGGTTTTTTTGACCCAGTTCTTGAGGTCGAGGCCGATGCCGCCGGTGACACTGACGGTGGTGAGGAAAATCGGGGAAATGCCGTTGGTGCCCGCGACGATGGGGAAGAGATTGACGAATGGCACGTAGGGGCTGGCCTGTTTGCCGGTCCAGAGAGCGACGTTGTTGACGCCGGACATGCGGGAGGACCCGACGCCCATGGTGCCTTTTTCCGCGATGAGCATGACGCTCTTCTCGGGGTGGAGCTTTTGCAGGGCTTTGATTTTCGCCTGTGCCTCTTCGTTGATCATGCACTTGCCGTGCAGCTCGCGGTCGGAGCGGGAGTGTGCCTGATTGCCGGGAGAAAGAAGGTCGGTCGAGATGTCGCCTTCGGCCGCGATGTAGGTGACGACCTGGACTTCTTCCGGGACGGGCGGGAGCTTGGTGAAGAACTCGGCGGCGGCATAGCTTTCGAGAATGTCTTTGGCGATCGGGTTGCCAGCCTTGTAGGCTTTTTCGAGGC
>JBDSNC010000098.1:0-37229 GCA_039915545.1 Luteolibacter sp. | reverse complement strand
GCGTTTTCGAGGCTGCGGCTGGAGCGGGTCCGTTTGAGATAGCCCCGGAGGTAGAGCTTGAGGAGGCTGCCGGGATGGTAGGAACTACGGCCCTCGGAGAAGTCGTCGCGGGTTTTGAATCCCAGCGGGGGGAGGTCAAGGCTATCGACAAAGGCGTCAATGGCACGCACCGGGCTGGCGGGAGAGATGTGGTCGTCCACCGCCGCAGGCAGCAGCATTGGTTGGTAACGGTCGGCGCCTTCGATGTACTGTGCCATGGCCGAAACCCTGGATTTTCTAACGAAATTCGCAAGGGCTGAGTTTCCCGACAGCCTCTGAAGCCTGGACTCCGGACGGCGAAACGATGCTCGCCACCGGTGACAGGTTTCAACAATTCATTTTGGCTAACCGTCGCGACCGAGGAACTCGAGAAGCGCCTCGGCGGATTTTTGGGAGATGCCGGGAAGTCTCGCGATTTCCTCCGCGCTGGCTTTTTTGATGCGGGCGACGCTGCCGAATTTTTCCAGCAGAAGCCGCTTTTTGTTAGCGGACATGCCGGGGCAGTCGTCGAGCAGGCTTTCCTTCATGCGACGGCGGTAGAGCAGGGCGTTGTAGCCATTGGCAAAGCGGTGGGCCTCGTCGCGGATGCGCTGGAGGAGTTTGAGAGCGCCGCGGTCGTGAGGGATGCGGATGGATTGCTCGCGGCCGGGGACGAAAACTTCCTCGTGCTGCTTGGCGAGGCCGACGACGGGAAGGTCGTGGAGACCGAGGGCTTTCAACTCCCTGACCGCCATCCCGAGCTGGCCTTTTCCACCATCGACGATGACGAGGTCCGGCAGGACGATCTTCGCGCGGCCTTCGCGTGCGAGGCGGCGCTGGGCATCGACGAGGTTTTCCTGGGAAAATTCCGCTTCGGGGTTGGCGGCGTTGTTTTCCATCAGGATGCGCGAGTAGCGGCGGCGGATGACCTCGGCCATGGAGGCGAAGTCGTCCTGGCCCTCGACGGTTTTGATGCGGTAGCGGCGGTAGTTCTGATTGTCCGGCTTGCCATCGGTGAAGCGGACCATGGAGGCGACGATGTGGTTCGACGACACGTTGGAAATATCGAAGCACTCCATGACGCGCGGCGGTCCGGCGAGGTGGAGTTCCTCACCGAGTTCCGCGAGATCTTCGGTCGGCTTCACGGTGGTCTGCACACCCCGGCCGCGGGCGAACTGGCGGGTGGGGCTGAGGGTTTTTTCGAGGTTCTGGAGGATGTCGCGGAGATTGGCGGCTTTTTCGAAATCGAGGTTTTCGGCTGCGGCGGACATTTCGGCGCGGAGTTTGTCGAAGGTCTCGCGCTTTCCCTTGCCTTCAAGAATGCGGCAGGCTTCCTCGATTTTCTCGAAGTAGTCCTCGCGGGAAATGCGGCCGATGCAGGGGGCGGAGCAGTTCCGGATGATGTCGGCGTTGCAGTGTTTGTAGTCGGGCTCGGTGGGATTGACGGGGCGGCAGACGCGCAGGCCGAGGCTGCGGTTGAGCCATTCGAGCGTGCTGTGGAGGGCGCTGGAGTGGGGAAAGGGGCCGAAATAGCGTGAGCCGTCGTCCTTTTTCATGCGCGTCGTCTGGAACCGCGGCCAGGGATCGGCGAGGCGGATTTTCGCGAGCAGGAAGCGTTTGTCATCGCGGAAGGCGACGTTGTAACGCGGACGGTAGTCCTTGATGAGCTTGCCTTCGAGCAGCAGGGATTCCTCCTCGTTGCGGACGATGTGGAACTCGAAATCGTGGATGGAATCGATGAGCGCTCGGGTTTTCACGTTCGAGCGCATTTTCTGCGATGGCATGAAATACGAGGAAACGCGGCGTTTCAGATCGAGCGCCTTGCCGACGTAGATGATCGAGCCAAGACGGTCCTTCATGAGGTAAACCCCGGGCTTGTGGGGCACCTCGCGGAGCTTGGCTTTAAAATCCGGTTCGGACATGCGGCTTCATCGAAGGGCGGGAAATGGAAAGATCAACCGAAAATCCGGATTTCGCGGCGCAGGGCGGCCGTGCAAGATTTCCCTAAAATTTCCGTAATAGATGGGCTATTGAGCCCGGGCTTGCGTTGGCTCCGCAGATCGCTAGTCTTTCCCAACTTCATGAAGTGCTTCCCACTGACCTTCGCAGGGTTCTTCCTGAGCGCGCTTTCCGCATTCGCCGCAACGACTGCCCAGACGCCGGCTCCAGCCAAGGAAATGAACTTTTTGGAACTCCTGCACAAGGGCGGGATCATGATGTTCCCGCTGGGAATCATGTCGGTGATCACGCTGCTGCTGATCATGCTCTTCCTGCTGACGATCCGCCGCAACGCCATCGTCAGCGACCGTTTCATGAACACCGCGGAGTCGATGATCCGCAAGCGCGACTACCTCGGACTCGCCGCCATCGCCCAGCGCCGCAACGAATGTATGGCGCGGATCGTCCAGAAAACGCTGGATTTCCTGACCACGAATCCGACGTCGTCGTTTGAAAACGTGCGGGAAGTCGCGCAGGCGGAAGGCTCGCGGCAGGCTGGCATGCTGACCTCGCGGATCACCTATCTGGCGGACATCGGATCGATCGCGCCGATGGTCGGACTGTTGGGAACGGTATTCGGGATGATCGAGGCGTTCCTTGAAATTTCCGCGGGCGACGTGGCCGGCGTGCGCCAAATGGGCCTCGCCGAGGGTGTCTCCAAGGCACTCATCGCAACGGCCGGCGGTCTGGCGATCAGCATTCCGGCGCTGACGTTTTACTCGATTTTCCGCGGCCGGGTGCAGAAATACGTTTCCGAAATGGAAGCCGCCGCCACCCATCTGATCGCGCTGCTGCAATCGCAGACCGAGCGCCAGCCAGCCGTCCAGCCTTACGTGCATCCTGCCCAGCGCGCGCCGCGTGAGGATTACGCGATGCCGGTCGCCTCCCCGCTTGCCGGCGAGCGGCCCGATCTTCATGGAATTTAAGCGCCTGCACGGATGAAATTCACCAGCCGCCAACCGCCGCCGATTGCCCTGCAACTGGCTCCGATGATCGACATCCTGCTGCTGCTACTGAGCTTTTTCATCATCAGCTACCAGTTCACCCGCTCCGAAACCGAGCTCAACGTCTCGGTCCCCACCGCCCAGGAAGGCGCGGATCCGGAACGCCAGCGCGGTGAGATCATCATCAACATCCTCGCCGATGGATCGATCAAAGTGGAAGGCATCAGCGTGGATCTGGCGAAACTCAGCCAGAAGCTCGCGCCCATCGCCAGCCAGTTCAAAAACCAGCCCGTCCGGATCCGCGGCGATGGCGATGTGCCCTACCAGCGCATCGTCGAAGTGATCGACACCTGCCAGAAGTCCGGCATCTGGAACATTTCCTTCGCGACCCAACGCCCGCAGCCCTCGAAGTGATTCGCTTGGCAAGCCGCCCGCAACGCACCAACCTCACCTCATCTTGAAACGCGCGCTCGCACTCCTCATCCTCGCTTCCAGCCCGGCCATCGCACAAGCGCCCCGGGCGGAACCGGTCGATCCGCGGCTCAATCAGGACGCCTCCACCGATTTTTTCCTCCGTGGAAAAAACCTCTACGACTCCGCGCAGGCCGCCACCAATCCGGACAGCCGCATCGAATACTACCAGCGCGCGGCGCAGATCTTCAATGACTACCTGAACTCGTTCCCGAACCACCCGAACGCCGAAATGGCCTGGTGGTATCTCGGCAACAGCTACTATCAGTCCGGTTCGCTGGAGGAAGGGAAACGCTGTTTCAGCACCCTGCTCAACCGCTACGGCCAGGGAAAATGGGCCGCCGCCGCCGCCTACACGCTGGCCGCCGATTATTATAACAAGACCGACTACGCCTTTGCCGCGCCGATGTTCGAGCGCTACGCAGCCAACGCCGCCAAGGCCGAGGACCGCCCGCGCGGGAACTATTTCGCAGGAAACTGCTATCGCCTGCTAGGTCGCGACCGTGAGGCGATCGCGTCGTTCAAGAAAGTCGTGGACGATCCTGCCGGCACCTTGTTCGCCGGTCAGTCGAAGGTCGCGCTCGGCCATCTCTCGTTGAAATCGGGCAAGCTGATGGAGGCGCTCGCGTATTTCGAGGATGTCATCGGCGGCCCATATCTGCCGAAAGTCCGGGGCGAGGCCGCGCTCAACGCCGCCCTGACCGCCACCAAGCTCGACCAGACGGAACTTTCCGAGAAATACCTCAAGCTCATCATCACCACCGACGGCATGGACGATTTCCGCCCCGACGCGCAGACCGCGCTGATGGGCAATCATTTCGCCAAGAAGGAATACAAGGACGTCATCGACATCTTCCGCCGGAGCCAGCTCAAGAGCGACGGCGAAAAGGAAGCCGACCGCCTGATGATCGCCGGCCGCGCCTACATGCGGCTCAAGCAGCCGAGCGAGGCGCTGCTGCTTTTCCGCGAGGTGGAGAAACTTGTGAAGCCGGAAAAAGACACCGCTTTCTATGCCTCATACTACCGGCTGCTGTGTTTCTTCCAGATCGAGGGGCACCACGTCCCGGACCAGGTGGACGCCTTCCTCCAGCTCTATCGGAAATCCCGTCCCGACGACGTCCGCATCCACACCGCGCTCATGATGAAGGCGGAAACCCTCTTCGCGGACAAGAATACAGCAGAAGCCGCCAAGGTTTACAGCGAGATCAATGCCGGCATCGTCAGCGAGAACAACCGCCCCGGCCTGCTCTATCAGCGCGGCTGGTGCCTCTCCGAAGCGGGCGATCCCCAGGGCGCGATCCGTTCGCTCGGCGAGTTCATCACCAAGTATCCCAAGGACTCCCGCATCCCCTCCGCCTACGCGAAACGCGCCAAGGCCTACTCGGAAAGTTCGGAAATCGAAAAAGCCATCGCCGACTTCGACCGCCTCACCGCCTCCGGCGCGCCCGAGGACCTCACTTCCTACGCGTGGTTGGAGTCCGCCCGCCTGCGCCGCAGCGGCGGCAACATCCCGGACATGATCGTCCGCTATCAGGGCCTGCTGAAGAACGTCAAGGGCCTCAGCGACAACGTCACCGCAGAGGCAAACTACTGGATCGGCTGGGGCATGGTGAAAACCAACGCCGCAAAGGATGGCGTTGCCTATCTGGAAAAGGCCCGCACGCTCAATCCCGAAACCTACAAGAAACACGCCGGCATCCTCCTCGCGCTCGGCTACTTCGCCTCGCAGGATCCCACGAAACTCGCCGACGAAATCCACCTCGCCATTCAGGGCGGCTACGATTCCGACATCCCGGACCAGGCCATCCAGTGGTCCGGCATGCAGTCTTACAACGCCGGCGACTACAAGGCCGCCGCCAATTCGCTCGCCCTCGTATCGAATCCCAAGGAACCCCGCGAGACCGCCAAGGAAGTCTGGCGCTACCTCGCAAAAGCCCGCCTCGAAACCGGCGATGGCGAAGGAGCTCTAACCGCCGTGAACAACGTGCTCGCCATCGAGGACAACCCCGGCTGGAAAGCTGATGGATTGCTGGACCGCGGCCGCGCCCTGCTCATGCTCAAGCGCCCCAGCGAAGCCCGCAAGGCCGCCGACGAAGCGGACGCCCTTCGTCCGCAAGGCCGCACCAGCGCCGGCCTCCGCATCCTCCGCGGCGACCTCGAAGTCGAAGCCAAGGACTTCGGCAAGGCCGCCGCCGCCTACCTCTACGTGGTCCAGTTCCACGAAGACAAGGACCTGAAGCCCCTCGCCCTCTGGAAACTCATCCAGATCTACGAACAACAGGCGAACACCTCCGAAGCCGCGAGATGCAAGCTCCAGTTGAAGAACGAGTTTCCGGACTGGAAAGCGCCGTGAGGAGGAAGAAGTGATCGGACGAGTTCGGGATGATTCAGGTTTCCTCTGTGACGGATCCCGTCCTGGCGGTTGCCATCAGATAGCCGGCAGCACCATCGATCGACTTCCACGATCCAATGCCCAACGCAACAAAGCACGCGCATAGGAGAAATCTGGGAATGAATCCGAGACCAAACCAGCATAGCGAGAAAGTGACCACCGCCGCCACAACCAGACCAACTCCAATCAAGAGCTTGCGCGTGCAATCACTGCGGATCGTTCTGATCCGATCCGCCATCGCATGCGCATAAAGACGATCCGCCATTCCGCCGGTGATCCCGTTGACCTCAAGGCTTCGGTAAACGTCCTCGCGCTTCTCGCCCCACAGAACCATCCTCAGGACAAAGGCATAGAGCGGGTGGTCGGACAGTTCCAAAAGAGTTTCATGATCGTATCCATCCGCATCAGCCTGCTGAGTCGGAGGTGTGTAGGGATTCATTCTCACTCGGTTTGCCAGCGGCTCCTGTGGCTAACGGGACGCCCGAAATCAAAGTGGCGGCTTGTCGTTTCCGCCAGCAGCGTTTGGCTCGCCTTCGGTCGCGGTGAATCGCGGATCAGACTTTTGTCGCTGCTGGAGGGATCGTCCCAGTGCGACGACATCGCATCCGAACTCCTCCGCAATCGCAAGTTTGTGGCGACGGACTTCCGACATCACCGGATCCGCCACTGGGAGAGCTGTTTCAATCGTCTTCATGGTTCTGGAGAAGTTCGTCCAGGCTACACATCACAGGCAAAGTCAACCCAACCTCAGATACAGCCTTTCGGAGGCGGTCCCGCGAGAACGGATTGGCGATGTGCTTGAAATTCCATGTAACCAAGTAGTCGATTCGGTGAACGGATGCAACCGCGATGTGAATGGCGTCTGATGCGGCCTTGGCCGGAACGATTCCGGCCCCCACAAGTGGGGAGGCAAGCGCGACGACTTCGTCAGTCACGGAAAGCAGACGGACTTTCGAAAGTAAAGAACGCCGGGCATGGGCCATCAACTCGTCTCCTCTGCCGACTTCGTCCAGAGTCTCAAGGGAAGTGACCAAATCCAGTCCCGTCCCGAACAACCTCCATCCCACCACTCACGAGTGCTTGCCTGATGGGCAGCTTGAATAAGGCTGTTCGAAGGGCGCGCCACATAGTAGCTGGGGATGGTCGTTTCAATGTAAGCTGTCGCCATCGTTTTTGGTCTGCTGCTAAATTGAGTCTGGAAACGAGATAGATCCTCCGATTCCCTTCGCCTGTGTCACAGTCACTCATCGTCTATCTGAAGACGCTTGGGGCGGCGGAGGGGGATGCCTTCCTCGACGCTGCCGAGGTCGAGGCTGTCGAGCACGTTGGTGCGGCGGCGGACCATGCCGGGTTCCGAGGAGATGGCGGCAAAGCTGGGTACTTCGGTGTGATAGGGATCGTCTCCCAGCAGGACGGGGTCCTTGGGGCGGACGGGCACGGCGTCCATGGCGGGGAGATTGAGGAGGGCGTTTTCCGGGGAGAGGCCCTCGCCGGTCGTGCCGGAGTGGATGGTGCAGAAGGGGAGGTTTTCGGTGCCCCTGCGGAAATACTCGTTCACGGCGGTGGAGTGGGAGCGGACGATGCCGGAGGTGATGTCCTCGGAATGCTCCTGACAGAACTGGGTGGCGCGCTGGCCGGAAACCGAGCAGACCGGCACCTCCACCACGCTGGGCGGCGGGGCCAGCTTGTCGCGGCCGAAGGAAGGCGCGGCGGCATTCATCGTCGCCTGCCAGACGGGCATCGACAGATCGCGGCTGAAGGCGCCCGGATAGATCGGTTCGCCGTTGTTCAGCAGGAACCCGGTCCAAACGCCGCAGGTGACGCGCTTGTTATAACCGAGGAACCAGGTATCCGCGAAATCATGGGTGGAGCCGCCCTTGCCGGCACCGTAGAAGGGTTTTTCCACGAGGCTGTCGAGCGCGCCCTTCGAACTGCCGCGGTAGAGCGAACCGGCCATCATGCTGTGGACCTGCCAGGCGGTGGCCTCGTCGATGACCTGCACGCGGGTGAGCGGCTGGCGCTGGCGGCGGTAGACGACCCGGCCTTCCGAATTCACCACGCTGTCCAGATAGGAAAACTGGGTGGGCCCGGATCTCCCCAACGAGGGAAACGCCGACATCGCCCTAACCGCCTGTTTCATGGAAACCTCTTCGAAGCCGACCGCAAGCCGCGGCAGCAGTTCCGCCTTCTGCATCGGCAGGCCGAACGCCACGCTGGTATCGACCACCCGCTGCAACCCGGTCTGGCCGGCAAAGCGCACGGTGGCGGCGATTTTCGAATTCTCCAGAGCCTCGCGCACCGGGATGTTCCCCTTGTAGGTGGGCGAGGAAATTTCCATGCCCCATTCTCCCAGAATACCTTCCCGCCCGCCGACCATCACCGCGCGGTTGTCCATCGGCTCGTCCTCGATGATCGATGCCGGGGTCTGCCCGCTGCCAAGTCCGGCGGCGTAGATGAATGGGAAAAACGCGGTGCCTAACGGGCGCTTTCCGAGCTCGATGAAATCATAGGGGACCTGCGCGTAATCGCGGCCGCCGACGTGGGCGAGCACGTCGCCGGTGTCGTTATCGATCATGAGCACCGCGCCCTGGAGGTATTCCGCCGCTTTCCCGCTGCTTTTCTTGTAGTCGTCGTATTTCGGATGGCTGTAGCCGGGGCGGGACTCGGCCTGCTTGAGGCTGTCCAACAGCGACTTCTGCGCCGCGGCCTGGGCCTCTGCCAGAATCGTGGTGTGGATCTTGAAACCGCCGGAAGCAAGCGCGTCCTCACCGAGCGCGCTGCCGACGGCATCGGCGATGCGCTCGTAAAGATGGGTGGTCCCGCGGCGGAGCGGCTGGGGATTGAGCGTGAGCGGCAGCGCTTTCAGACGCGCGGCTTCTGACGACGAAAGGAAGCCTTCCTCCTTCATCCGGCCGAGCACGTAGTTCCGGCCGTCCCTGTTCACACTCGGATTGTTAAGCGGCGAGCGGTAGTTTGGATTTTTGATCAGCGTCACGATCGACGCGCATTCCTCGGCGTTCAGATCCTTCGGCTGCTTCCCGTAATAACCAAGCGAGGCCGAGCGGATGCCGTAGAAGCCGCTGCCGAAGTAGATCCGGTTCAGATAGAAATTGAGGATATCACGCTTCGTGTAGCGTTTCTCGATGCGCATCGCGAGGAAGGCCTCGACGAGTTTCCGTTGGATGGTGGATTCCTGGCGCTTCACCGCTTCCTCCTTGAGGTTGTAGGCGTTCCGCGCGAGCTGCTGGGTGATGGTGCTGGCGCCCTGATTGCCGCCCTGCGCGTTCAGGATGACCGCCCGGGCAACGCCGATGTAGTCCACTCCGCCGTGGGTGAGGAACCGCGAATCCTCACCGGCGCGCAAGGCCTTGATGAAAATATCCGGCACCTCGTCGATCGGGATGATGCTGCGGTTCTGCACGAAAATGCGGCCGATTTCCTTGCCGTTGCGGTCCAGAATAACGCTCGGAATTTCGAGGTCATTGATGCGGTCCAGATCGTAGGTCGCCGCCCGCTCGCGGTAAGGGCGGGTGTAGGCTTCGACGAAAATCCAGCCGGTGCCGGCCGCGACAACGCATAACAACAGGAAGCTCGCCCAGACGCCTTTGCGCTTGTAGAACCGGGGTTTGCTGCTCTTCTTGCGATTCGATTTTTGAATGGTTGCCATGCCTGATCCGGATTCATCACCACCTTTGGAAGCGGTAAAGCGACGCCATGACTACCCCATCGGAGCCTCGCCCGCAACTGCTTCGTTGCGGGGCATGCTGGCTGGAAAAATCGAGCACGACGGCCCGCTGCGCTTCCCCGATTTCATGGCGGCGGCGCTGTATGAACCGGAGCTCGGCTACTACGCCCGCGGCACCCGCCAGATCGGCCGCGGCGGGGACTTTTTCACCAGTGTGAGCGTGGGGCCGCTTTTCGGAAATCTGCTGGCCCGCCGTTTCCTGCGCGAGTGGCGAGAACTCGGATCGCCGGGAAAATGGCGGATCATCGAATGCGGCGCGCACGACGGCACACTCGCCGCCGACGTGCTCGGTGCCCTGCAACAACTCGACGCCCCCGCCTTCGCCGCGCTGGAGTATGCGATTTGCGAACCGCTGCCCCGTTTGCAGGCGGCGCAGCGGGAAACGCTCGGGAAATTCGGGGCAACGGTGGTGTTTGCGGACGGACCCGACCCGCTCGCGGAGAACCCGCTGCCCGGCGTGGTTTTCGGAAATGAACTGCTCGACGCACTGCCGTTTCACCTCGTCGAGTGGCAGTCCGGCGGATGGCGCGAATGTTGCGTAGGCCTCGATTCCAACGGCGATTTCATCTGGCAAACGGACCACACCATCACCGATCCCCTCCTCCTCGAAGCGCTCGCGCCGCTGGGCGGAAATTTCCCGGAAGGCTACCGCACCGAAGTCCGCACGAATTTCCGCCCCTTTCTGGAACCGCTCGTCCGCTGCCTGTCCTCCGGCCTGCTGCTGTGGCCGGACTACGGATTCGCACGGCCGGAATACTACCTCCCGGAACGCCACCAAGGCACGCTACGGACTTTTTCAAATCACCGCGCCGGCGAGGATCCGCTGGCCACGCCGGGGGAAATCGACATTACCGCGCATGTCGATTTCACCGCCGCCGCCGAAACAGCCCTCGCCCTCGGCTGCCACGTCCGCACCTTCCGCAACCAGGGCGCGTGGCTCACGGAAACCGGCCGGGAGTGGCTTCTCTCTCTCGAAGGCGCGCCGCCATCGGACCTGCTCCGGCAGTTCCAGACGCTCACCCACCCCGCCCATCTCGGCGGGAGTTTCCACATGATCGAGCTGGCATGGAAAAACCCGGCTGCCCCTACTCTCAGCGAAACTGATTCCCACCGCCTCGCATTGTGCGCTTGCCCCGTGCCCGGTGGCCGATAAAGTCCGACTCGAAAGCCGGGATGGCGGAATTGGTAGACGCGCCAGATTTAGGTTCTGGTATCGCAAGGTGTGCAGGTTCGAGTCCTGTTCCCGGCACTTTCAATGAAAATCACATTCGAACCATAATCGACTGATTTTCAGCATGATACGAAGCAAAATCAATCTTCGGCGGTCTGATGCATGGCCTCTAGGATGCGTCAAAATGCACCGAATTGCCGGTTCTATTGCACGGTCCGTTGCACGGCATGGCGGGTTTCTCCAGCTCAAGCTCAATGCACAAATCGATTTTCGCGGAGAACTTCGGAAATAGTGATGTCGTAGCTATCGAACTGACACCCATTCCGCCACGGCGGATCATGGGAAATTGTCGGAATTTTTCCCTTTCGGGTACGCGATTTGGCGATCTATGTTCCCGCGCGCTCGACTGGATTCTTTTGGCGCGCAAAAGTGCTCCCCCGGGATTGCGTGATAGACATTTTTCGAAATTCCCGTATTTTACAAAACGATGCACGATCCATCTCCCATGAATTTTTACGGTGTGCTGGGCTCGTCCAATAGAAGCCAAGCTCGACGTTCAGCGGTTCTTGCGAATGTGGCCGCAGGGCTTACAGCCGTCCTCACTGGCGGTATTGTTCTTCCATCTCCGCGGATTGTCACAGGAGCGGCGCGCCGGCTGATCGGTGTTCGTGGTATCGCGTCTGATGCTGCACACCTCGATTTTGATGCTCGCACCGCGATTGGCAGGGCCACACGAGAAAAGCTTTCGGGGAAACTGAACCCAGCTGGATAATCCGGTGGCAAAGCGCAGAACAAGCAAACCCGCCCAGAGAGACCCTGGTGCGATGTTCCCTCCCGAGTCCACCCCCGAGGAAACTATTTGGGAATCATCCGGCGCGGCAGATGCCGCTGCCGCTCCCATGCAGTTGAACTTCAATCAGCAGATCAATTTTTTTGGCGAGATTCAAGGGTTTGACAATCTGGAGAAGCTTTCTCCTGAAACTCGAACCGCCGCTTTGCAGTATCTCGAAAAAGAACAGGCAGCTCGCCATCAGTATGTCTCCATGGATCAAAGGCACCAACAAAGTCTTCAGACCAAGGGGCAAACCATCGCCGCAAAAATACAGTCTCAGGCGATGATACTAGCTTGCTCCGTCTTCGTCGTGACGCTCGTTATTGCGGCCTTTCTGCTCTTGAACGGGCAAACCGGCGCAGCGATAGGCTTGGTGTTTGGTGAAGCCGCCGTGGCTGTGGGTATGGTGGTTTACGGCAACTCGATCAGCGGCAAAAAATCCAACGACTCGCAGACGGCCGAAAACGACAGTGAAGAAAAATAGGCTGTGAGGAAGGGCATTGGGTGAATCTGCGTCTCGAATTTATTGCCGTCACGACCTTCCAAGACGCTACCGGATTCCAAGGAGCCTGAACGCATCGTCTCAGTATCGTCACATCATCGCAGTCAACGTTGATCAGGATGACTTCCGAGCTGCGTCGCGCAACAAAGCCGGTAGTCGAGGCTTTGCCACCTCGGTAGAAGACCGGGACTGTTCCAGTAGTCTTTTGAAAGTCCCGAGCGGCGGCACGAAGATTTCCCGAATCGACAAGGTCGATGCCGTTGGCTTCTGCCATTTCGAGGATTGAGGATGGATTTTCATTGGACGGTAGCAGGCGTTCGGACCCTAGCCGTAGTGAAGCCTGCAACATCTGCTACATCCCTCGTTACCGAAAATCGGGCGAATTACGTTGCGCTTGCGGGCTTCGAGGAAAAGCTGCAACAGAAGATCGATGAAGTCAACGCGACCCAAACAGCAGGCGAATCACGACGTCAGGTAGCCAACGGCCAGAAAATGGAGATCAGGCAGACGACGACACCGAGGGCGACTCCCTGAGTCTCGAGTTTGCGCTGTGCCGGGTTCTTCAGGCCGATGGAGTAGATCACAATGCCGGCGAGCGCGAGCCACAGCCTCAGCACCCCAACCGCGCGATGGTAAATTTCAGGTTCTCGGCTTTCACTGCTTCCGGCCACGTTCAGAACGCCGATGGCTTCGTTCCGCACGAACTGGCCAACCAGGTCGGCCGCCTGATCTGCATCCATCTGACCGAGCCGAAGATGAAGCCAAGGTTTCCGGTGCCGGCGGGCAAAGTCGACAGTGCGCGATGATCCACCCGCCAGCGAACCAATCGTGAAAACGATCGTCACGTCGGATTGTTTCACATTCCGCTCGGTCCGGGCGAGGTAGGATGCACCCTCCGTTTCGGTGAGGTGGTAGCGTTCAGGAATGGTTCCATCCTCCGCAGTCCTTCCCTTCAGGCACCATCCGCCGTGCGGGATGCCAAAAGCAACGGCCGCGTCCAACCCGGCCCGGTCCGCTCCCGTTTGCCCGCCGCTGACGATTCTTTTTATCAACTCTCGAAGGTGTAGCTCGCCGGTGAAGGAATGGAATCGGGATCGGCGATAGATCGGCCCGCGTTTCACCGACCCGGTCAAAGCCTGAAAGGGTTCTACACGCGTAGAGTGGTCGCAATTGTCACCGCCTAACGTCGCCTCGAACACCTCGGCAATTCACGACGATGAGATCTTCGTCATGGCCACCAGGCCGGGCAGCGTTTTCAAAATTGCCTTGCCGCCCGCGCGGCGAAGTGAGACTGATCGTTCGTCGGTGCTGAAACATCGACCCGCATTCGAACCTCAGAGCTAGTCACTCAGAGAGCGGAATTCATCGAACAAAAGATTTGGCCAGTTTCGGATTAGCCCACGCTTGACCGCGTGAGTGAAGGTGTTTCAGCACCGTTCCGGAGCTGGCCTTTTTCTTGAAATAACTGTGAAAAACAAAACAACCGCTGCCCTCACATTGGCAGCCCCAAAAAAGCAGGATGCTGATCCGTCAGCGTTCCGCATCACCCTCAGCCTATCAGGAGACACGGAGCGCCAAGACGATTGGAACCGGGCGGCAAACCGCGAGGGAAAAACCATGCGCGAGTGGGCCTTGGGCACTCTCGACCAAGCCGCTAAAACAGGAGGTGTGCGATGAACCTGAAGAACGCTGCCCCCAAGAAGCGCCAACCCGCATTCAAATCCTGGCCGTTCGAACACAAGGAGGTGAGGATCGCCATCGAGGTCCGAATCATCCGCAGGCATGCGGACGAGATCAAGGCCCTGAGGCAAAATCTCCAAGCCAGCCTCAACGGACACATTTTCAATTGGTGCATCTGCGCCAACATGACGGCAGACGGCGGAAGCACGACGCATCGTGGAAAAATATGCAGGATGCGGTATTTCGAGACCTACGCCATGTCGCAGGAGAATATGAGCGGCAGGCCACTCGCCTTGTTTCAGTTTGTCCTCGAACCCTATGAATTCAACCTGCTCGAAAAGGTGGCCAAACAGTTGGCGACGACCCCGGAAGCGGTTGTGAGAGCGGCGCTGTCCGACCGTCTCAGCCAGCTACGGGAGTTCTTGCGAGACCATCCAGAGGCAGCCTGAGCCCGATCAATCCAAGCCCCGTTCGGTTCGCCGGACGGGGCCATCTAACTCGTAAAAACCACCATGAAACTCGAAATCGAAATCACTGATGCCCTGCTCACTCAAATTGCGGAAAGGGTCGCCGTCATTCTCCGGGTCGGCAAGGCCAGCACCTACACGGTCGGCGAGGCCGCGGCGATCCTCGGGGTCTGCAAGAAGACCATCACCCGCCGCATCGAAGCCAAGCTGATTCCGTCGGTGCCGAACATCCGCCCGCCCAGAATCCCCGCCGATTTCATCGACCGCGCCGTTACCACGAACCCCCGCGCATGACCTGTTCCGATCAACCAAGTGCCGCTTGGCTGGGTGCCACGCGGAGGTCGCTCCGCCTGGGTTCACGGCAACGGATTAATCACCTGCGTGCCGTTTATCCGCATGCTCGGGACCAGACGCTCGGCCCGATCGACCTCAGCATTTCTCAACATCCGGGAAGCGCAGGATCCAGACGTTCTCATGTTCGTTTTGTGGCCAGCGGGATCCTCGCCGTTACCCCGCGATTTCCCGCGATTTGAACTCCGTTCGCTTTGATGCTCGTTGCTTGGTGCTTGAGACAAGATCAGCAACGCCAGCATTCGCCAGCAACCTTGCAGCGTTCGTCCTTGCGACTTTCCACTCCCTCATTCTCCCTCATTCTCCCTCACTCGCCATGCATTGGTTTCGGCGTTCTTCTGGCTCTTGGTGTTCGAGATTCTCGCCCAGATCCCAACATTTCCCATCATTTTCCAGCATCCGCGGGCCGTTCGTTTCTGGCTTTCACTCCATGATTTTCCATGAGTGCGTGCGCGTAGGATTGACCGTTCCGACCGTTCGAACGCAGACACCAATGCTTGGGTAACGCGTTCGCACGGACTGCCGACCAAATGCGTTACGCTGGATTTGTTACGCACGTTTGGGGTGCAAACCTCCGTGATTCCGCGTGGCCTCGAAAGAGGTGCACGTTTGTTGCACCTTGCATGTCCCGGCCAAAACGGTGTAACGCTTTTCCGTGAAGGGTCCCCTCGTCGTCGCCACCGCGCTCCTACTGGTCGCCTGTGACTCTGGTCCGAAAATTTCAGGCAAGCCCCCCAGCTACTGGATTGCTCAGCTTGATGACGTTGATCCGGCTACTCGGGAACGAGCCATGAACAAACTGGAGATGCTGGACGCCGCACACCTTGAGCCCGCGCGGAGGCGACTCCACGAGATCGCTCAAAGTGGCGGCGCTCAGTCACCACTCGCGGTGAGAATCCTGACCGAAAAGCTCGGAGAGGAACCAAATCGCTCGACTGCGGAAAAGGCGAGATCAGAAGCTTGGGAGGCCGACCTCAAGCGTTCTCATCCATGAACGCGAATTTGAAGGGACCTCACTTCGACTTCTGCGCTTTCTCGAATTTCTTGATGTTCAGTTTCACCTTTGCCTCATCTCGCGCAACCGCCGACGACGATCTATCGATCTTTCGATTTTGGTAATTCCGCACGGCGTCGCGGGCGATCTGGTTTTTCCAATCATCGAGGGCACGCCGCTGCCCTGTCCAATATTCCATGTGTTGGATCTGATCGATGAAGGTGACAGCCTTCTGGGCATCCTCAAGCATCAGGCGAAGCTGCTTCTGATCTTCAGTTTCGACGATCTTGGTAGAATTTGAAATTCGGCCGGCATGCTCGAGCTCATCATAGAGCTTTTCCACACTCTCGGAATTGGTCCGCGACTGTCCGCCACGAACGAAAAGCGTTCCAAGAACCGGAGTGTCCACCAGTTCTTTCTGACGGGGAACCTCGTTGGGAAGCCCGAACAACGCTGCAAAATCTGTTCCCGCGCCGCCGAACACGCCATTGATTGCATGATCGATTCGCCGGGGGCTTTTTCCGGTGATCTTGCCGAGGGTTTCCGCCACCTGGCTTGTGTAGGGCCCGACCTGTTCTTCCGGTGCCATTTCTTCCTCTGAACGCGGAACGATTGGGGTGTCGTGATAGAAATTCCGGTTGGCGAGTTGTTCGGCCGTCTCGTTGAAGAGAACGGGCATGGGGGGCACAGGGATGCCGTTCCACGAATCGAACTGCGTAAAGCCTCCGATCCACCTTCCCAGCCATTCGCCGGCACGCGCAGGTTCTTTCTGATACCACGCGTCGGCCAGAGATTCGGCGCCGGCCATGAACATGCCGTCCGCTTCGAAAGCGCGCGGAATCCGCATCAGTTCCTTTTTCCCATCGTGCTCAAATGGAATGTAGGTGAAGCCGAACTTTTCGCGGCCGGATAGTTCCTTCCACCACTCGGCGTCCTTGTTTTTCCACCACAGCGCCAGAGCAAGCGCAGTGCCTGCGAGCGCGCGTGCGAAGAACTGGCCAGGGTGATCTTTGATGGCGCGGACGTGGGCACGGGGGCCCTGAATGCCGGCGTTGAAGAAGGGGACAGCCTGATTGACAGCCTGTGCCATTTTCCCGGCCGCGGTGAAGTCAGTGGTGACCTGCTTCGCGGCCGTCAGCAGCCGCAGGGCAATCTCTTCCGTCATGGGATCGCCAGGCTTCCAACCGAGCTCTTTTCCCACGAGCCGCATTTCTGTGACGCGTGAAGCCATCTCGGGGAACTGCAGGATGTCGCGGGCGAAGTCCGCCCAGTTGCGCACGTCCACGATCCGCCATCCCGTGGTTTCGAACAACCTGCGTGCAGCGCGCTCGGTTGGTCGGGTGTCCTGTCCGAGTGGCGTGGCCATCTTGCCGCCGAGCCTTTCGAAAGCGTCGATTGCTTCGGGGCGGATGTGCCCGCCGGTGGACGCATAAATGAATGCGTGGCCCATCTCCTGAATCCACGTCGTCAGCAACTGAGCGGAATTCGCGCTGGCCTTGGAGTTCAGGTGAAGCGTTCGAAAGTCGCGCAGCGGGTTCGTGACCAGCGAGAAGGCGGCGCGCAGTCCGGTGGTTCCCATGCGGAACGAACGGGCGGGGAGTCCGAGGAACATATCGAGGGCCTTGGGGAGACGGTAACCCTGCATTCCTGCCAGAGAGCTGTAAAGCTGTTCGTCCATTTCATACCAGTGGACCTTGCCATTCCGGAACACCGGAAGAATCGGGTTCTCTCCCTGTTTCGCCGGACTGTATGCCGGGGTGAAAAAGGTCAAAACCTCATCCATCAACTTCTGCTGTTCGGGTGTGAGCTGGATCTGATCGGTGCCAGCGGCCTTCATCTTCGAATTGATCTGGTCGATGAGGTCGCTCATTTCGCGGGATGCACCGGGAACGCGGTCGCGCGGAACTTCCATGACGAGGTTGCCCATGTCCGGAACGGTGTCGGCGATCGTGAAGATCTGATCGAGCACCCGCTTCTGATGGGATTTCAAAACCAGCGCCGATGCCTGGGCGATCATGCCTTGGAACGGGTCCTTGATGCGGCGGCCGGACCCGCGGAGCCTGTCGAGTAACTTGCCTGATGCCGCGCTTCCACCGATTGTCTGAACATTGTCCAACGTGTCGAACTCGCGGAAGAGCGGAATGTAGAATCCGGGGTCGCGATCACGAATCCTCTGCACCGTGGCCGCATAATCGGTGCTCGCTTCTGCCGCGTAGTCGAGAACCTGATCGTTCCACTTGTAGACGTCGGTCGCCACCCGCTGGAACGTCGGGTTTTCCAACTGTTGGATGATGCCGGCCGCGTCGGCTTCAGTGAGACCAGGGTTGCGCGGTCCGGCCGGATCGTTCCACAGTGCAACGGCACGCTTCGCCCAAAGGTAAATCAGAAAGTCAGCCTTCTGAGCGCGGACTGGAGCGAGGATCTCGTGCAGGCCTTTGCCTACTTTCTCGCCCGCGAAGTTGATCATGTTCTGATCTACCATGTATTCCGCACGGGCGTTGTGCGCCATCCGTAGGGCAGTGAGCGTGGCGAACGGATCCTCTTTCATGGGGATCGGTTTCCCGCCCTTTTCGGTCGCCTCAGCAACGAAGCGTGCGATCGGAGTCGCAGAGTCGATCCAGTTGGTTTCGAAGTTGCTCGCAGCCTCTTTCGCTTTATCAACGCTCTCGGAAATGACACCCGGGCGTTTGTAAACACTCTGCCGCGCTCGCTCCTGATCGCCCTGATTGCGCCACGTTTCAGACGCAAGTTGAGCGGCTTTCACCGCCTTCGAAAGATCCGGATTTTTTGCTTCGATGCCGACTTTGTAGAATTGATGGAAGAGAGGCGCTGCGGCGGCAGCATGCGAATCGCCACCGTAAACCATGACGGAAAACCACTCGGCGAACCCTTCAGAAACATATCCACCGTGAGGGATGATAGAACCATACAGCGCTTTCCCCATCGAGTTGAGTTCGGCAATCGCCGCGGGCGAGGCCCCGGCATGCGCGAGGGTTTGTGTCCCGTTGCCGAAGAGCGCCTTTTGAAGGGCGTGCCCAAGCTCATGAGCGGCCGTCGGGATATCGTTGGCCGTCTTGATGCGAACGAGTCGTTCCCTGACGTAGAATTCACCAAGGGCCTTGTTGCTCGACAGCCTACCGATCCTCAGCGGTGTCGTTCCTCCAACAGTTTTCAGAACGTCCGCCATCGACTTGATGACAACAGGGGCCGAAACCGGCTTGCCGATCTTTCCAACCTGAATGGCGGAAACCGGAATTTGTGCCGCAGCGCCGGCCGTCATGGCTGATTTGGTTGATGCTTCGGAATGCCGAACTTCAGCTCGTGGAATTTCCACGCCGAACTTCTGAGCGTAATCACGAACCATCTTGACGATGTTCTCAGCGGCCCTGTTCGAGATATTCCGATCGGCCGCGATCATCGCCGCATCCTTGCCTGCCAAGTGATCCTGAAAAACGTCTTTGAACAGTGGTGGATTGGGGAAGCGTCGCCAGTCGATCGAGGGAGCGGCCGTGTCGGATGAAGCAGGCGATTCCCGAATGGATTCTGTCTCCGACTCCATCCGCCTGGCCGGCATCGATTGGACATCAGGCAAACCGGATGCGGGTTTATCGCGTCCTCGAAGTGGAATCTCGGGAGCGAACATCGAAAGCAGGTTGTTGATCTCCTTTCCTCGGGTTCCATACCAGAAATGAGCATCGTTCTGTGAACCGGACATGCGCGGAGCTTGCGCGCGGAGTGCGTCGGAAACGTCCTTCTTCGTTCCCCCCAACTCCTGAAGCTTGCCGGCTGCCGCGACAGCCCAAACCCATTTATCAGATGGTCCAGGCTCGATGCCGTTCGTGAATGCCGAAACGATGTCTTCCGACAGCGATTTGACGGAAGTCTCACCCGCGACATTTTCGGGGTCGAAGTCTTGGTCGTAATTCCAGAAATCAACGGGACCATCTGCTCTGTTATATTCCGACTCTTCCCAGAAATCTTCCCACTTCACGAGCTGCTCAGGCGTCAGGTTGTTTTTCGCCCACACATCCCCGGTTCCATTCTTCACGACAACGAGCGAGTGCGCGGTTTCGGCTTCTTCTTTCGACAGTCCGATTTCCCTTTGGATGATTCCGATCTCGGCAGCCCTCCGCTTTTCACGCAGGCCGATCCAGCCTTTCACCGTGTCCGGCAGCTTTGTCTCGCTGATTTTGAAGCGATCGGTATCAGCCTGCTTTTTGACAGATAGATTCCCCGTCGCGAAATCCGCCGCGCGGGCGGGCTTCGTGGTCTTGCCACCTTCCAACCAGCGTTTGAGCGCGCCGACGTTGGTTTCCACCATGTCGCCGAGTCCTTTCCAGCCCTTGGAATAGCTGGCCTGGTAGCCGTCGATGGCCTCGCGGCGGGTGTTGAAACCCAACAAAATCTTGTGCTCATCGAAGCGACGGGTTGCGGGATCGATTTGATTCACGACGAACACCTTCGCACTTTCCGGATTTTGGCCGATGAAGGTGTCGACGTGCTCGGAGTCTGAACCCTTTGTGCCGAGGAAGTAGCCGTAGTGATGAGGCATTTCCACCAACCACGATTTCCCGCCCTTGTCTGTTCCGCTCCGGATGGATCCGCGGGGATTCTCGATGCTGATCGGCATGCCGTGCAGCGTGACTTTCCCCTTCTGATAGTTTCCGGCTTCTGCCTGCGCTTCGGTAGGGTTGGTGTCGGTTTCTGCGGCTGCCTGGGCAACCGCATCGGCTTCGCTCGCGATCAGCCTGGAATCTGCCGGGGCTTTCCAGATGGTGTTCAGTCCGTCGATCCGTGTTCTGAACCTGCCGTCGCTTTCGATGCTCAGAACCTCCCCGGTCACCTCACCATGTCCGGGATGGTTGAAAGCGATCTGTTTGCCAATAGGTGAATCGTCGCGGCCTGACACCTTGGGTTGTTCTTCATGGGCAGTAGTCGTCGAACCGGTAAGGACTGAATCCCCTGCGGAATCAACGCTCGCGCCGGAAATTTCCTCGGAGTGGGGAGCAACGGGCGTTTCATTGCCCGTAGAGTCAGCGTTTGACGAGGGGCTCGTCGACGGGGTGCTCGTCGATTTGATGTCCGCACTGGGTTCCACCGAATCGATGAACTTCACGGCGAGGTTGAATCCGCGGCCATTCACGCTGGCTGGATACTGTTTCCCAACGGGCCCGTCCTCGATCGGTCCGGTGATCGTGATTGGTCCTTCCGACTTGTAGGCCTCCGAACGAACGACGGTTCCAACCGTGAGCGATTCATTTTTGGCTGAAGAATCTGTTCCTGCCAAATTGCTCTCAGCTTCTGGCAAATTGACCGGGGGCGTAATCGTTTCCCCGGCGCCGTCCGAATTTGTGACGGTTCCGGCGAGCCCGGTAATTGGCTTCGCTGGAGCGGCTCCGCCGGGATCAATCCCAAGACGGGTCTTCACGTTCGCAAGCGACGCGTTGAAGCTCCTCGCCGCGTCGTTGAGCCCATCCACGTCCTCTTGCGTGGCATCGTCCTTCCATTGGGAAATCTCTTCGATCGTCCAATCGGCGCGCTGCTCAGCCTGCTGAAGCTGGGCGGTCAGATGCTGCTCCGTCGGGACATCGCCGCGCGTCCTAGCCGCGGTGATTGCAACCTCTGCCGTCTGGATCTCATGAGCGGAGAGAATTTGCGCATCGGATGCCGGATCGACATTGGAGGCAACCCAGCGGGCGTAATCGTTGGGGTGCATTTCCGCCACTTTTGCCGGATTGGTTTCGCCGGCGACTGACGTCTGCTCTGGCCCCTTGCTCGGTTCGCCTGACTTCATCACCTCCGCATCTACCGTCGGGCCCTTCCAGCGATCCCACGCGCGCGCTGAGGCGGGCAACGGCGAGCCCGGGGCTGAAGCGGGGTCCACCTTGCCGGAATCCAGGTTGCGGCCTGCCATGCCGCGCCCCAGAGCGCCCATGACGAGGTTCTGGACAACGAACGCCGGAATGCCACCGGTGATCTCGTGCGCGACTGATTTCCAGTCGGGAGCCTTCCCCTGCGTGGCCGAGTCGTAGATCGCTCCGGAAAGCGCCATAGCGACAGCATCCGTCGCACCGCGGCCGAATGACTGAGTGGCGAGTTCCTTGGCGGCGGGAAACAATCCCACGGCTCCGAGAACCTTGGCCTCGGGAAGAACGCCGAGCGTTCCGAACGTTACGGCACCACGGGCGGCGCGGTTGAGAATGCTGATTTCCGATCCATCCGGGTCGCGTTCGCCTTGAACGTATTTCTCCTGAGCGGCTTTGCTCATTTCAGCGCGTGCGCCCTTCACTGCCAGATCTGACATGCGTTCCACGCGCGGGACTTTCGCTGCCATCTGTTCGATGCCCGCGCGGGCGGCACCCTTGTTCCATTCCCAAGCTTCCTTCAGCGCTCGCTCTCCTGATTTGGTGACAGCTTTTCCGAGAACCAGGCCTTCAGCACTGCGCACCTGTCCGCCCCCGCCGCCGAGAATCGAGATGAGCGTCGGCACCATGTTCCCGAAGCTGGCCGCAGTCGGGTTCGCTTTCGCGTTCGCTGCCATCTGCGATTTGGTTTCGGCAGTGTAGCCCGGCCCGTTGATCGCATCGAGGGTTTTCCGCTGGGCGGCATCGGCCGCAACGCCTGCCGCAGTGCCGCCGGCGATATCGGCAGCGATTGCGCCGGGTCCCGATTCGATTGCCAGAGCTCCGGCCGCAAGACCTCCGAGCGCGGTGGCGACGGCGGGCACGATGTTCATGTCGAATTCGCGAACAAACGTGCGAACAGCGCCTTCTGGCGGCCGGCCTTTGATCAGCGCCTTGTGCGCCTGATCCATCATTTCCGGATCAACACCGGGTCGCCACGCGTTTTCTTTCCAGTAGTCGTTCAAGAAAAACTGACGCATTGCGTCCTTCGCTTCCGGCGTTTTTGCGGCATACCAACGATCACGGGTTGCGGCGTCCGACTTCTCAAGCCATTTCCCGAAAGTGCTAGGCGCGAGCGGATCGTCGGCTTTCAGGGAAATCTCAAAGATTCCTTTTGTTAGTGCTTCGGCATGTTGCACCGACAATTCACCGTTCTTCACCTTCATAGCGATCTGGTCGGGGGTTGCGCGCAGCATGTTCAGCCTGGCATTCGCGGCGGCCGCATCGGGTGACGCTTTGACCGCGGCAAACACGTCGGCCACGTATTGGGCCTCTGCCACGGTGTCGCGGGATGCCGTGCCCTGAACATCCTTTAGATAGACAGGCACGCCGTCGGTGGTTCCGAAATTCACGTGTTTCCGGAGGGCGTCGCCTTCTTGTCCTTCGCTGACGGTCACGAACGCGTTGCCCGTTTTGTCCTTTTCGACAATGCCGACGTTCTGGTTGTTACGGCGGATGAACGTGTATCCCGTGCCCGAATCGCCGGTGGCCAGTTCTACAGGTTTCACGAGTCCACCGAACGCCTTGGCGAACACCGCGGCCTTGTTGGGATCATCGGTGGGAACCAAAGGCTGTATTACAGTGTTCGGCATGGAAGCCGGGGCCTGTGTCGCTGAACCATCGGAGGTGTCTTGCTGTGCGGACGGTTGCCCGCGTGAAGGCGTCGGCGATGTTTCTGGCAGCTCGACAACCTCGGAAGCCGCCTGCTGCTCTGGCGACTGAATGCCTGTTTCCGCCTGAGCAAGTGTGGAAGCCGCTCCGCCGTCCTCATCTGGCAGGCCGAGCGAGTGGCGATAGACCTGCTCTTGCAGCTTCAGCTTATCGGCTTTGACGCGATCCTCCGCGTTGTTGATATAACGGTCTTGCGGTAACAGTTTATCGTGCAGTGCCTTGGCGCGGGCATGCATACCCAGCAGTTCGGCCCGATCCCGCTGCCATTTCACCAGCTCGTTAGGATCGAATTGTGCAAGCTTCGATCTTTCAAGAACCTTCTTTGTTATAGGATCGACATCATCAACCATTTTCGGAAGCCCCGTGCTCTCATCGCGCTTCACCCATGGCACCGGTCCATTTGTGGGGAAAGTCGATCGCATGAATTTTGGATTCTCGTTGAAGGCTTTGAGCGCTGTTGAGGCTTCGTCGAAATTCCTCTTGGCACTTTTCCAACCCGGATCGAAGTGTTGGCGATGCTGACTGATCGCGTTTTCCCTCAGAGCAATGGAGTTCTTCTGTTGGTCGAAGGCCTCCTTTTTCTGGGCATCGTCATATGCAGGCTGATCGATTCCAACAGCCTTCTTCCCTGGCATGCCGGTTACAGGGTCGGTGCTTGTGACGGTCTTGATTCCGCGCTTGTCGGTGGAAGTGGCGGGATCGGCGAGGGTCTGATTGCCGCGGTCGTCTCTGACAGGCTGCATCAGGCGTGTCGCGCTGGTTCCTCCCATCGCACCGAGCGCGCCGCCGTCCGGAATCATCGGGCTACTCGCTGGTGCTGACTGAACCCTGCCGTCTTCGGTTTTGATGCCCGTCGTTTGAGTGACCGGGACAAGCGGAGCCCCTTTGACCGGACCAGCTTTGAACACCGGTGCGCCATCGTCGTGACTCGCCACGGTTTTCGCGCCCGTCGCGATGTCGGTGATGACCTTCTTTCCGTCAGCGGTCGCTTGGCGAACTTCCGCAGCCTGGGCATCTTTTACAGCCTTTTCCTGATCCTTTGCGGCCTGATTCTGATCCTTCAGTGCCTGATCTGCCTGCTTTTCCTGACCCTGCTGCTGCCTGGCGTCGTAACGTGCATGGGCGGTAAGCGCAGCCTCGCCGAATTTTTGCGCGCGGACATTGCCGGTGGATCTGGCAAGAGTTTGGGCGCGCGCAATACTGATCCTTGGCTTTGGAAAGGTGGATTCCCGACCTTCCTGCTGAGAGGGATCAGGCAGTGCTAGCGGTCGATTCCCCGCCGAACGATCCAGCGTTTGAGCACGGGAGATACTGATTTGCTTCGTAGGAGCGGCGGGGACCTCTGGGAGTCTATCCTGAGTATCGTCGTCGCTCAGGATTTTATTCTGAGCCATGCATGCAGGCTGACACATCCCGGATTTCCGGGTAACGGGCGCAGGATTCCCGTTTGATTTGAATTCCGCGCCAGAGGGTATAAACCAAACCGCATGCCTCGCCATTCCAAACAGCCGATCACTCGGGAACTGATGGACCGCTGTCGCAAGTTGGTTTACGCGGTCGCAGAGAATTACGATCTTCCTCCCGTCTACCTCACAGCCCATGTCCGCAAGCCACTCGCCGACGTCGCGCGAAAAGAAGTCTGGCGCGTGATGGTCGTAGAGATGGGGCTGAACCGCCAAACGGTGGCAACGATCTTCGGCCGGGACAGGCGTAGGATTCGCGCGAGCGTGCTGGCGAAGGTTTCTCCGCTGTCGACTGATCACCTCTAACTTCTCCTCATCGAATCGGCACCGCCCTCTTCTGACCCGACGCAACTTGATAGGCCGCGTCGAGCTGCTCCTTCGAGCACGGCAAGCATAGCAGGACCATCTTTCCCTGCGCAACCGCCGGCGCGGTGCTGTCTGCCATGGTTGCTATCACGAGGCAATGCGGACCTACTGCGGCGAGTGCGTCACTGGCTAATCGGCCGAGGGCGATTTTCACGACATCGGGTCGATCGAGCGGGTGGCAGGGAAAAACAACGCTCATGAGATGTTGATGATCGTGCTGCACTCGCGGAGCCGGCCGACGAGTGGAGCCGCCATGTCCTCTGCCATTCCGGAGACGATTCCCTCGGGAGGTGAGTTGGCGGTCCAGATGGTCGGCAGGTTCTGGGCGTGCCGGTGATCGACGATGGAAAACAGTTCGCTGGTGACTGCAGGAGTGTTGCGCTGCTTTCCCAAATCATCGATCAGCAGAAAATTCCCCGTGCGAAGGCGTCGGAGGAAATCTACCGCGTCGTCTTTTTGGTCGGTGAACTGGGCAGCGACGGCTTCAGCGAAATTGTAGGCTGAAACCACCATTACCGACGGAACGCGCGGGAGCTGGTCGGGATCGACCACGGGCCGAATACTTCCGACGAAAACCTCACGAAGCAGCATGAACGCGGCGCGGGTTTTGCATCGTCCCGTCGGGCCAACCATTCCGAGCCAAGGATGCTGCTCCGACGGTTGCCACGACTTCACCCGCTGCCAAAGCTTCAGGTTGAAATCCGGGTGATCGGCATCGGTCGCCCGGTAGCGTAGCGGAGTCCTTCTCAGAATTGAAGCCTCAGCAGTTTCGATGGACGTTCGCAAATTCTTCTCACGCTGGACAGTGGCACATGACTCACACAGCCGCGGCGCACGCTGGTAACGTTCGGGACGGATCCAAGCGAATGCGTTCTCGCACTGCTGGCAATTGATTTCTTCGGGTTCGTTCATTTCACGATATGGTTAGATTGTTTCCTCGGGGCCTCTTGGCCGTTGACTGTGCCGGCCTATTCCCGAAGCGGATTCCTGCAATTTCCCCGGAGCCACGCCTGTTGGATGGTGGCCGTTGGTTGGCTGAGCCCATCCCTTCGGATCGTCATTGAAGCGCTGTTGGTTGAACCACGTCGCCGGGTGGGGGATGAACCTCATTTCCTGCCATCCGATAGCGGCGGCGTATTCCTGAACCTTTCCGAGCAATGCCACCGGGTCGCTGTTCTTCATCGCCTTGGTGATTGCCTTGATCGCATCGGCCTTGGCGACCTTTCGTGGGTAGGCGTGATAAATATCTTCGGCCATTTGGGATTTCCCTGTCGGCAGCTTTGCCGCGACTGGAAAAAAGGTATCAGTGTCTCCGGGTATCTGTGTATCAGTGTGGTTAGTCGTTCCTTGTCCGTTGCTGGCCCGTTGTTTGGTCGTTTCTTGTCCGTTGCTCTGTCCGTTGTTGAACTCAGCCGAAACACTGAAAATCATTGTATTCTCTAGCTTCGCAACCGTTCCCTTGTTCGTTCCCCTGAACGTGGCGAGACCTAAATCGGCCAAAATCCCCTTCGCATAGCGATACTCCATTTCCTTTTTCAAACCGGCCTCTTTGTAGTCGCCGATGAACGCCTCCCCGGCCTTCATCTTTTCGATAGGGCAATCCTTCCACTTCGCCCGCATGGCGATTTGGCAAAGAACAAGAAACGCCTTTGGGTGTCTGGCGAGAAGCGCCTCAGTCTCATCACCGCAATGAAGGGCTACCCATCGGTTGCTGCTCATAGCGAGCCCTCCAGATTCTTTTCCAGCATCTTCAGCCGTCTCAGCAACGCGCCGGGATCGCTTTTCAAAAGTTGTGCCCCCGTCCGATCCTCAAGCGCGGGTTGGGGCGTGCTCAGGAAAGCCGGAATACCTTCATGACCGATGATCAAGCCCAGCAGCCGGAAACATTCTTTGCGATCGTTTCGGATCATTGAGCCCACCTTACTGTCGTTTGATTTTCGAGAGAATCCAGGATGCTTATAACCGTTGAAGTGCCTTGCTCGCTTCGGACGGCCGGCGGCCGATCAAGAATCGGATTCGCAGCATCGGAATCTATCGCCTCTCGTGGAACCTGGTGTCCGGCACTACGGCTGCAGATTAGCTCGGCCTCGGCTCGGGTAGTGGCGAGAAGCTCGCGCATTCTCCTCTGACGTTCGATGCTCATTTTTTTCCCTCCTTTTCTGGAATGGGGTTTCATGGCTCAGGCATCCTTCGCATTCACACGGAAGCGACGATCGAGTGCCTCCCTGACGTCGTCCGGGTCGAAATACGTCCTACGCCCGATTTTGTGCACGGGAAAGTAGCCGTTGGCTTGCCATGCCCGAAATGTCCTGATTCCCGGACGGGAGGTTTCGCTAGGAAAGACGAGCTTAATGCAGTCCTCTGCGCCGACGAGTTGCTTGGTGGTTCCAGACATGTGCGGGAGCGTGTCTGGAATTGAAAATAAAAGGGTGGTTGTCGAAACAGCTAACGAACACCAGCCTTTTTCGGGCTCGAAGCTGAGCCCCTGACACCTGCCGGAAGCCACTCAAATTTCAGCCGTCTCATGAGGTTCCTGAACCCCTCCCCCTGGCCTTTCTGGTTTACGCTCATTCCTTGCTCGTAAACCTGCCTCACTGCTTTCTTCGTGGGAACGCCGTCTGCGCTTGATGCCGCCATTTCGACCGCTTGATAAAATTTTCGATAGCTTTCGGGAATGCCTTCTTCCTCGATTTTCTCGATATCATCGAGCCATCGCGCAAAGCGCCGAAACATCTGCGGGGCATCCTTTTTTTGAGTGACACCGACCAGCCAATTTCCGGCGTGAATTTCAAATTCACACCACGACGCAGCGATCTCCATTGCATACGCCTTGTTCTTCTCAGGCAATTGAACCCCGCGGGTTTTCTCACGTTCCGCTATTCTCGTTTTTATGGCATATTGCCGCCACCCTAACGAATTCCACCGACTCTTTTCCGAAGATCGAGAGAAATTTTTCCTCAAGGCCATTAGAAAAAGAAAATCCGATTTGGGTCGATGTCGACTGTCTACAGGACAATCTGATGGAGATGCGTAATTGCCGGCCGCGAGCCTGGGAAAGAGGACTTTCGGCTCGAACAAATCCGCACGGTAAGTGCCAGTTTTCTTGTGATAAGTTAGGGTTCCCTGATGTTGAAATGACCGACCAGTTACGAACCATTCGTCCTCATTTTCGAAAACGGTGAACAGCTTTTCATCAATCCCATGCGAACATGCTTTTTGCGGCGGCTCTTTCATGTGCTCAAACGGCGATGAGGTGAGGATTCGGATTCGCTTCCTTCTCCGGTGCCAGCACGGCGCGACGGCGCTTCGGATCCGGCACGATGCGGAAGAACACGCCGCCTTCCTCGCGAGGATGAAGGTTGAGGTAGTGACGCTTGATGATCGACTCGCTGTTCCCTGCCTGGAGCGCGGCGTCACCGATCGAGCGATGAACCGCGACGTGATAGGAAATGAAACTGTGGCGGGCCTCGTCGTGGGTGATGTTGAAGTGTTTCTTCACCTTGGAGAGCATCCGCCCGAAGTTGCCGCAGGTGAGTGGCGGCGGGACTGCCTCCAGCCACGCGGAGAGGTTGTCAGAAATCACCACATGCCGCTCTTGCCGGGTCTTTGAGATGTTCGCGGGAATGGTGATGGTCCGCGTCTTCAGATTGATCAGCTCGGTTTCCCGGCCTGCCAGGCGCTGAATCTCCGCGGGGCGAATGCCGGCGAAGTAGGCGAGCGCGAAATACCGGACCATGGCACCGCCACGCCAGCGGTATATCACAGAGAACAGCCGCTGCATCCTCGCCAGATCGGTGGTGATGGGCCGCGCGTTTTGCTCTTCCCTCACTTGGCGCGCATCGTAGGCGCGGACGGTCGCCGCGGGGTTCTCGAAGGTGAACGGCCGGTTCGTCGTCTTGTCGGGTGTGGCACTCCATGCGAAGAACCCCTTCAGATCGTTGAGGGTGTTGTTCCAGAACTTCTTGCTGGCCTTCTTCTGCCCATCGGCGGACCGCAATCCTCGAAGGTATCCTTCCACCTGCTGATGGGTGACTTCATGCGTCCATGGATCATCGACCGACTTGATGAACCGCTCGATGCTGGCCTTGAGCGCTTTCTGGGTCCGGGGCCGGAGTCCGTCGCGCTCCTTCTCGTCGAGGAAGTGTTTCAGAGCCGCCCGGAGTCGGATCGTGAATTCCGGTGGCCGGTGATGCTTCAGGAAGAACTCCACGGCATCCGCAAGGGCGTATGAGCTACCGAGCCGCTCGATGGCGGAGACTGCCGCGTCATGGTGCTCTTGGGTGAGCGAAGAGAGGATCATCCGCTGGGCGCGGCCCTTGTTCTCCATCTCGACCTGCTTCAGAGCGGCGAAGCTCTGAGCCTCCGCCTCATCCTTGAACTGCCGGCGCTGCCACTTGTCATTCTCTTTCCAGCCCTGCACGAGGTAGGTCACCCAGACGCTGCCGCCCTTGTGGCGAGTCACCGGTCGGATGGTGAGCTTGACCGCTGCCGCTTTTGATGCGGTTATCCGGGTGCGCTTCCGCTTCGTGCTCATAGGTGCAATTCACCGCATTTCGGGTGTAGTTGCAAGCATCTATTGCACGGTCCGTTGCGCGGCACTCCGCTAGAATCAACAAACATAAGACCGCCGTGCAGGTTCGAGTCCTGTTTCCGGCACTTTCACAACACGAATCAAACCATGAACGAACTTAAGGAAAAACTGATGGCCCTCGGCCTCAGCGAGGAAATGACCGACAAAGCGATCGTCACGGTGGCGGAATTCGTGAAATCAAAAATCCCGTCGTCTTATCACTCGATGATCGATGACGTGCTCGCCGGAAAATCCCCTGAACTCGGCGGCATTCTCGGCAGCCTCGGCGGGTTGTTCGGCAAATAAGCCGGTTATTTCACCGTGATCACGCGGCTGCCTTCGAGCGGCGGCGTCAAACAAAGCCGTCCGCCTTTCAAGGTGGCGGCGGTTTCCTTGCCATCGACCCATACGTGGCTGGATGGGTCGGCAGCGGGGATTTCCACCATCGCGGTCATGCCGGGGGGAAGTTCGATTTTCAAATTGAAGGCGCTGTTTTTGATCCAGTGGATGGAAACCGGGCCGCGTGGCGTAGGGATTTTTCCTTGGGCTTCCGTGAGGCCTGACAGCGACGGCCGGATGCGCGCGGTTTCCCAACCCGCGGTCAGCGGCTCGGCCCCGAGCACGAAGCGCGGCAGCAGGTTCGCCGGGGCGGCTCCCCAGGCGTGGTTCCAGTCCTGGTTCGGCTTGTATTTCTGGTCCCAGGCTTCCCAAGTGATGGTCGTCCCGCTGTCGAGCATGTGCCGCCAACTGCGGTCGCCCTTTGCGAGAATGAGGTCCATCGCCGCCCTGCCCGCGCCGCTTTGGAAAAGGCCTTCGAGCAGGTATTGGGCGGCGTAAACTGAGCAAGTCATGCCGCGCTTCGCCAGATTCGCGGCGACGGCGTGGGCATTTTCCTCAGGCACGAGACCAAAGGCCAAGGGAAACAAACCCGCGTGTGACGAGGCGTGCTCGCTGCCGATTCCATCGCGGTAGGCTGCCTTTTCTTCCATGAAAAGAGCGGCGTTGAATTGCTCCCGGCCTTTTTTAAAACGAGCTGCATAGTCATCTGCTTCGGCGCTCTTTCCCACGGCGCGGGCGAGATCGGCCATTTTCGCGAGAGCGGCGAGGTGGAAGGCATTGACCACGGTGTTCACTTCGCGGAATTCGAAACCATCACGCTCGGCCTGCGGCCAGTCCACGATGTCGTTCCAGCCTTGCTGTTTTTTGTCGCTGCGGACCCAGCCATCGCCACCGACGCGCTCCATCAGCAGTTTGGATTTCAAAGACTCGTAGCGGGGAGAAAGCCATTTAGCATCGCCAGTCCGCATCCAGTCGGCGTGGGCCATGAACACCATGTGCGGTGCCCATTCGGACGGCCAGGTCGGGTTTTTCATCAGCCGGTCGAAGCTGTCGCGGGCCATTTCGAGATCGTTGTCGGTGGCGTAATGGCTGAGCTGATTGAGGTAGGCGTCCGCCTCGTAGGGGATGCGCTCGCGGTCGCCGTCCACGTAGATTCCGGCGAAGGTGGTGGCTTTGATCGAGTGGCGGCAGAGGTCCCAGATGCGGTCGAGGGTTTTATCGGACGACTCGAACGCCGCCGCGCTGTCGTTCCACGCGGCGAGATAGCCCGCCTGGCGGACGGCGTTCGCGGGTTTGAAATCGCCGGGCCAGCCTTCGATTTCCACCCAGCGGAAAGGCAGCACCACGCCCCACTCGGGCGGAGTGAGCACGGCGGCGGGCTGCTTCGTGTTGCGCGGGTCGGCGGGCGGGGCAACGACAATGGGCTTTCCGTCGATTTCAATTTCCGCGGACGCGTAGCGCACGGTGCCGGGCGGTTTTCGGTCGATCCGGCCGCTTTTGGTCGCCTCGCCGAAATGGACGCGCAGTTTTCCTTTCGCACCCGCCGGCGGGATGAGCCGGAGATTTCCGAACGCGACATTGCCGAAATCCACGAGAATCACGCCACTCGCGGGGCGGGTGACCGTGGTCGGGGCTTCTTCGGAAAGTCGGACCGGCGCACATTCGGCAAACGGGAGCGCACCGAGGATGAGCCCGCCGAGAACAGACAGGCTTTTGATGAAAATGCGCGCGGCGGGGTTCATGGTTCTGCCAGCATCGCGTGATTTCACTCAAAAAATCAATGGATTTGCTCAATCCTCCCGCAAATGGGGGGACTCCCGATTGCTGCCAAAAATATTGAAGCTTCCCGCTTGCCGGACCGTATTTGAGATCCGCCCATGAATTCGAAAACCTGCCTCATCGCTTTTTGCGCCCTCCTCACCCCGATTCTCCGGGCTGAACTCACCCTCCCCGCCATCATCGGCGATCACATGGTTCTCCAGCAAAAGCAGGCCAATCCGGTCTGGGGCTGGGACACGCCGGGCACCAAAATCACCGTCAGTTTCGCAGGGCAAAATCTCACCACCACTGCGGGTGACGACGGCAAATGGACCGTGAAACTCGCCCCGCTCCCCGCCAACGCAAACCCACAAGCCATCAGCATTTCCGGCAGCTCGAAACGCGAGATCGCGGATGTGCTCGTTGGCGAAGTCTGGATGTGTTCCGGCCAGTCGAACATGGGATTCACCCTCGGCCGCGGGATCAACGGCGATATCGAGGGTGCCGCGTCTGACTTACCCAATCTCAGGCTGATCAAGGTGCCGCAGGTCGGAACGCAGGAATTGCAGAAGAATTTCAAAGGCCAGTGGCAGCCGTCCAATGCGGCGTCCTCGGCGAATTTCAGCGCGGTCGGATTTCTCTACGGCCGGTATTTGCACGAGATTTTGAAAGTCCCCGTCGGCCTGATCGACAATTCCTGGGGAGGATCGGCCGCCGAAGCCTGGGTCCGCCGCGAGACGCTCGACAAGGAGCCCGCTTTCAAAGACTTGATGGAGTCCACCGCGAAACAGGAGGAAAAGAGCAAGGCCGACTTGGAAAAGTGGCAGGCCGACTCCGAGAAAGCCAAGGCCGAGGGCAAAACCGCTCCCAAAAAACCCGAAAACTGGCTCACCGGCAACCACCGCGCGGGCAACATTTTCGCCGGAGTCGTCCACCCCACTCTCGGCTACGGCATCAAGGGCGTCATCTGGTATCAGGGCGAGAGCAATGCCGACAAAGCCTTCGAATACCGCAGCCTGTTTCCCTTCATGATCACCCAATGGCGCAAGGAATGGGGCCAGGGCGATTTCCCGTTCTACTGGGTGCAGCTCGCCGATTTCAAAGCGGAGAACCCCGTCCCCGGCAACAGCGCGTGGGCGGAACTCCGTGAGGCGCAGACACTTTCGATGAAACTACCTAACACCGGACAGGCCGTCATCATCGACGTCGGAGAAGGCCGGGACATCCACCCGCGCAACAAACAAGCCGTCGCCGCCCGGCTCGTCCGCTGGGCATTGGTGAAAGACTACGGTCTGAATTTCCCCTACCGCAGCCCCGAGTTCAAGAGCCTCTCCGTCAGCGGAAACACCGCCACCGTCAGCCTCGATTGCTTCGGCAACACGCTGCGCTCCTTCGACGTCAACGACGCAAGGGGCTTCACGATCTGCGGGGAGGACAAGGTCTGGCATCCGGCGGTTGGAAAAATCAAGGGTGCGGACGCCGTCGAAGTCACCAGTCCGGACGTCGCCGCTCCCGTCGCCGTCCGCTACGCTTGGGCCGACAATCCGGTCTGCAACCTCTACACCGAGAGCAACCTCCCGGTCACTCCATTCCGCACCGACGATTTCGAAATGGTCACCCGCCCGAAGCCACCGGCACCCGCTCCGGCGAACTGAGCCGCGGCTAAATCTGTTGGGAACCCGGATTCCCGCCCCGTGATGCAACGGCGGCGGGATTTTCGTTTCCACACCGTCACAATGTTCGCTGTTGAAAGTTCCCCGTTCGGTGTTCAGTTTGCGCCCTATGGTTCCGCCGTCCGCCGCTCCTTCCACCAAACCCGCCAAGCGTAAATCCGACAACGCCTGGACGCCCGAAAAGTCCGCCGAGCTCTACGGCGTGGAAACGTGGGGTCACAACTTTTTCGGTGTGAACAAAAAGGGCCACGTCACCGTCCGCCTCGAAGACGATGAAGCGCAGGCCGAGGTTTCCCTCTACGAAGTCATCGACGGCCTTCGCGACCGCGGCACCCACCTTCCCGTCCTGCTCCGTTTCCGCGATCTCCTGCATTCCCGCATCACGGAAATCAACGAATCCTTCCGCAAAGCCATCAAGGAAACCAAATACCGCGGCGAATACCGCGGCGTCTATCCGATCAAGGTCAACCAGCAGCGCCAGGTCATCGAGGAAATCTCCGAATTCGGGAAAAAATACCACTACGGCCTCGAAGCCGGCTCCAAGCCCGAGCTCATCGCCGCCCTCGCCCACATGCACGATCCCGAGGCCTATCTGATCTGCAACGGTTACAAGGACGAGGAGTTCATCGACCTCGCCCTGCAATCGCAGAAAATGGGCCTTCGCATCATGCTGGTGTTGGAAATGCCCAGCGAGCTCGATCTCATTCTCGAACGCTCCCGCAAACTCGGCATTCTTCCGAATCTCGGCGTCCGCGTCCGGCTTTCCACCAAGGGTTCCGGCCACTGGCAGGAAAGCGCCGGTGACAAGTCCGTCTTCGGCCTCAATGCCTCACAGGTCATCGCTGTGGTCGATCAGCTCAAGGATTCCGGCTACATCGGCTGTTTGAAAATGCTGCACTACCATCAGGGTTCGCAGATCCCCAACATCGCCGCCATCCGCGAAGGCGCGACCGAAGCAGTTAGAATGTACTGCGACCTCGTCAAGGAAGGCGCTCCCATGGGCGTGCTCGACATCGGCGGCGGCATGGCCGTCGATTACGACGGCTCGCACACCAACTTCCACTCGTCCTGCAACTACTCCGTCGCGGAATACTGCACCGACATCGTCGAGGTCATCTCCCAAATCTGCGACAAGGCCGGCGTCCAACATCCGAATCTCATCTCCGAATCCGGGCGCGCCGTCGTCGCATACTACTCGGTGCTCGTTTTCAACATCCTCGACGTCACCAGCGCCCAGACCAGCGAGGAAGCCCCGCCCATCCCGGAAAACGCCCCGCAGAACCTCATGAACATCATCGAGGTCAACAAGGTCATCAACAAGAAGAACCTCCAGGAGTGCTTCAACGACGCCATGTATTACCGCGACCAGATGCGCGCCCAGTTTTTCTACGGTGCCGCCACCCTTCGCGAGCGCGGCCTGGCCGAAGCCTGGTTCTGGCACATTCTCACCCGCATTTCCCACCTCATTGCCGAGCTCGACGACGACATTCCGGAAGACCTCCGAGAACTGTCATCCACGCTCGTCGATTTCTACTACGGAAATTTCAGCCTGTTTCAATCCCTGCCGGACTCATGGGCCATCGACCAGGTCTTCCCCGTCATGCCGATCCACCGGCTCGATGAAAAACCGCGCCACCGCGCCGTGCTCGCCGACATCACCTGCGATTGCGACGGCAAGATCGACCGCTTCATCGACAAGGAGGACGTCGCCAAAATCCTCCCGCTTCACGACTTCAAACAAGGCGAGCCCTACTACCTCGCCGTGTTCCTCGTCGGAGCCTATCAGGAAACCCTCGGCGACCTCCACAACCTGCTCGGCGACACCAACGTCGTCGGCGTCCACCTCGAAAAAGGCAAGCCCGTCTACACCCACGAGGTCGAGGGCGACACCGTCGCCGACGTGCTCACCTACGTGGAGTTCGACCCGAAGGAACTCGTCACCCGCTTCCGCACCTTCGCCGAAAAGGCAGTCACCGAAGGCCGCATCTCGCCGAAAGAACGCCGCGAGATCCTGGACCTCTTCCGCGAGGGGCTTTCGGGTTACACCTACTTCGAGAGCTAAGCAGGAAAAGTGATGCGGACATTCCTGTCTGCCTCTCGATCCTCTTCGAAGTTTGCTGGGCACTCCGCACGCTCTTGGGCACGTATTTGCAACCTGGAGGATTAAAAATCCGCCAAGTTGACATTTATTTTACCAAATGGCATCCTAATTGCCATGAAACTCACGCTCGATAAAATGAGCCGCTTGGTCGTTCCTAAAGGCCTGCGCGATCGATTTGCTCTCAAGCCAGGAGACGAACTTGAAGTGACCCTCGAAGCCGACGGCATGCGGCTCCGCCCCGTGCATCCGTCCTCTCCCATTTCGGAGGAAAATGGGGTTCTCGTTTGCTCCAGCGAGGTTCCAGTATCCACTTGGGACATCGGCACTTTCATCGACGGACAACGCGATCAACGCAGTCGCGAAATCGGCGGACTCTGAATGATGAATGCCTGTTTCGACACATCCACGCTGGTGGCCGCATTGCTTCAACAGCATCCACACCACGCTGTCGCGTTTCCCCGCCTGAAGGCTGTCCATGACGGAACAATCCAAGGCCATCTGACCACCCACGGTCTGGCCGAACTTTTCGCCACTCTCACCGCATTACCCCTGAAGCCCCGCCTGCTCCCCACCGATGCCCAGCGCCTCATCCAAAAATCGGTGCTGGATCACTTCTCCCTCATCCCGCTCGGGCCTCAGGAATATCAGGATGCGATGGCGCTCACGGTTGTGAGAAATCTATCAAGCGGAGCCATTTACGACGCTCTGCATCTCGTCGGTGCCCGCGCGGCCGGTTGCGAGACACTTTTCGCCCTGAACCTGCGGCACTTCCAAGCCCTCGCTCCGGGCGACCCGCTGGTCACGCCGCCTTAGGAGTGGGAAACATCCTCACCGCACCACTTCCGTACCCACACCGCCGTCGGTGAAGATTTCCAACAGAAGCGCGTGCGGCAGGCGGCCGTCGACGAAGTGGACTTTTCTAACGCCTGCGTTGAGGGCGTCCACGGCGCTGCGGATCTTCGGGATCATACCGCCGGAAATGGTGCCGTCGGCGATGAGGGCGTCGGCTTCCTTTCGGGTGACGGATTTGATCAGAGTGGACGGGTCCTTGGGATCGGATAGAAGGCCGGGGACGTCAGAGAGGTAAACGAGTTTCGCGACGCGGAGCTCTTTCGCCAGCGCGGCGGCGGCGAGGTCGGCGTTGATGTTGAGCGGTTTGCCGGTGGCGAGCTCGGCGGCGAGCGGGGAAATAACCGGGACGATGCCGGCCTTGTGGGCGGCGTCCATGTATTCCATGTGACAGCCGACGACTTCGCCGACGCGGCCGATGTCCACTTTCGTTCCGTCCTTGTCCGTGCCTTTGATTTTCTCACCGAGGAAAACGTCGTTGCCCGGGATGCCGACCGCCTTCCCGCCGAAGTCGCGGATCATGCGGACGAGGCCGGGATTGATTTCTTCCGATAGAACGCGGGCGACGATGTCGATCGCCTCATCCGTGGTGACGCGGAAACCACCGACGAATTTCGCCTCAAGCCCGGCAGCTTCCATCGCAGCGGAGATCGCCTTGCCGCCGCCGTGGACGACGATGGGGTTGATGCCGGCCACTTCGAGGAAAACGATGTCCCGCATGACCTTGGCAACGAGCTCCGGATCCTCCATCGCGGAACCACCCATTTTGATCAGGAAAGTCTTGCCGCGGAACGCCTGCAGATAAGGCAGCGCTTCGATGAGGGAGTTGGCTTTTTCAATCGGGTCCATGCCGGTGATCGTAGAGCGGGCGAACGGGCCGGGAAAAGCGGAAAGGTGGGCTATTCGCCGGTGATCAGATAGTAAAGCGTGCCGGGCTGGAGCTGGATGGATGCGGCATTGCCAGCAGGGGC
>JBDSNC010000094.1:0-20034 GCA_039915545.1 Luteolibacter sp. | reverse complement strand
CGGTGGCGGAGGCGGGAGGTCCGGAAGGGTGGAGGCGGCACCGCGTTGGAGGGTGAGGGTTTTGCCGGATTCGCTGGCAACGGTGTTGGAGGCGTCGATCCGGATGTTTGGCAGGCGCTTGGGCTCGGCTGGAGCGGGCGGGGTGAAAACGGGCGTTGCCAGAGTGTCCGGGATGTAGGTGCGGTTTTTTGTAGAGCTGCTACTTGCATATCCGGGATTTTCACTCTCTTGGGCAAGAATGGGCAGCAGACTGAAGATGCTCACACCTAAGATCTGAATATGTAGGGGCATGCGCCATGGACTACTAACAAATTTCTGCTCTGGCAACACCAAAAATCAGACAATCGTCTGATCTTCATATTGAGGTCATGCATCAAATCGTGTCGAATGAGTTTGGCTGAGACGGCAGATGAGTTCGCCCGGAATGTTGCCGGACGGGTTCTTCAGCGTCGCCTGGCTTTGGGAATGTCCAAGCTGGCTGTGGCTAGGGCGGCCGGACTGGATCAGCGGGCGATTACCTTCGTGGAAAACAGTGTTCGCGTGCCATCCATCGCCACACTTTATCGGATTGCTTTTGCATTGGGCACTTCCGTTGGAGATCTGGTAAAAGAGAATGACTCTGGAGAAGAGTTGCCCTAGACCTCCCAACCACATGATTTTTTGTGCGTCAAAGGTGGCCGGAGAATGCACAACAAACCCTTAACTTATTGAAGGTAAGACAGATCCAGCAAACGGACCTATCCTTTTCCTAATCGGAACGGGCCTCGTGGAGGACGGAACTGTTGTTCAGCTAAACGGATCGGTCCTTTTTCAATCCGAGCGGTCCGGTCGGCGGACCGAACGGGGATTTACCAAACGGAACGGTGGGCCATGCTGCCGGAACGGTTCCTCCGCCGGAATGACCGGTGGACAGAGAAAACGGATCGATCCGCAGGGTTAGCGGAACGATCCGTTTGAGCAGGCAAGCGTTCTCAGGGAGAAATCCGCTTACGATTGGGCAGGAGGCGGCGGGCTGCTGGCGGCGTGGCCCATGGAACTACGGATGCCTCGGGCGCGGGTGGCGGCGGGGTGGTCTTTTCCGAGGGCTCCCTCGATGAGTCCGACGCTGGCTTGTGCGAGTTTGTAATTATTCTCCCGCAGCAGGGTGGTGCGGGCGATGGCGTCGATTTTGGCGGCCTCTGCTTTGACTTCAGCGGCTTCCGCCTGATCGGTGGCTTCGGCGCCATTGACGAGGTTGGTGATGCGCTGGGAGGGATCCGTATCGGCGGCGATCATCTCCGCTTTATATTCCTTGAGGATGCCTGTGATCTGCCGGGTGTAGTCTTTTTCCTCGGCATCGGTGAATTCTGACATGGTGGTGGTGGTTTTGTATTGATGGATGGTTATTTAACAGTGCAAAAATTTCCGACATGTCGGACAAGATCATTATTGCGTTTAAGATCTGTCGACAAAGTTTCGCTAGGTCAATCCATTTTCCCTCAGTTTTGAAATTTCTGACAACTGTTTCCAATATGGATCCTTCCTGCGTCAGAGTGGAACGATCTTTGTTTCAGTGGGAGTCCGTGATAGTTCTCGAACCGAATCCAGCGCCAACGATCCGAAAGCGATCAATTTCCTCCAGCACCAGCGGAATTTCGAAGAAGTGGTGAACGCCATTCGAGACGGCCGGGTGCCGGGTGTCTCAGCAGCCGAGGCGCGGAAGTCCGTGGTACTGCTCGAAGCGATCTATCAAAGCGCCGCAGCGGGCGGAGTGAAGATCGGGCTCTAAAGTAGTCCAGGACTGATAGTCCATTCTTTGGTCGTGGCATTCGTGTTTGGAAGAGGAAGAACGGACAGTCCTGGACTACTTTATCTAATCCGCGACCGGATAGTCCGTGACCTGCTCCAGCTTCACGTTGTAGAGCGCGGCGATCTCGGGGGCGTCGGATACTTGATAGATCTCGCGGTAGTAGATTTCCCTGATGCCGTAGGCACAGAGCGTCTGCATGCAGGCGGTGCAGGGCATGGTGGTGGTGGCGACGATCTTCGCCTCGCCGCGGCGGAAGAGGCTGCACAGGTTCACCTCGGCGTGGAGCATGAATTTCTGGCGCGCCTCGCGGTCGTCCCAGAAGCTGGCGGGCGGATTGTAGCCGGGGGCGAGGCCGTTGTAGGCGGTGCCGATGACGCGGTTGTCGAAGTCGAGCGCGGCGGCCCCGACTTTTCGATAGGGATCCTCCGACCGCAGGCTGGCGACGTGGGCGAGGGCCATGGCGTATTGGGGGATGGAAAGGCGCTCTGCGGGCATGGGTGGAGGTTGATTCGCAGCGGAAGGGTTTTCAACCCGCATCTTATTTTTCACTTCGCAGGCGGGGCCGGTTGGCGCAGGTTCCGCCCGTGGATCGGAACCGCTCGGGAGTGATGGCCGCGTTGGCCGCGTTTTTCCTTTGGGGGATTCTGCCGATTTTCTGGAAGCTGCTCAATTTCCTGCCGCCGGCGACCATCGTGGCGCAGCGCACGCTTTGGTCGCTGCTCCTGCTGCTGGTGATCCTGGCGGTGCGCGGGGAGCTGAGGGAGGTTTTCAACGGGCTGCGCAGACCTTCGGCGGTGGCATGGCATTTCCTGTCGGGTGCGCTGCTGGCGTCGAACTGGCTGCTCTATGTCTGGGCGACGCTCAACGGCCGGATCCTCGAGGGCGCGCTGGGCTACTATCTGAATCCGTTTTTCAACATGCTCTTCGGCGCGCTGTGGTTCGGCGATAAAAACAGCCGCTGGCAGCTTGCGGCGATCGCACTGGCGCTCCGCGGCGTGGCCGTCCAGCTCCCGGCGGTGGGACATTTCCCATGGGTGGCGCTGACGCTGGCGGTGACGTTCTCGCTGTATGCGGTGGTGAGGAAACGCGCGCCGCTGGGAGCGCTGGTCGGCCTAACTGCGGAGACGAGCCTGCTGGCACCGGTCGCGCTGGGGTGGCTGGTTTTCAGCAGTCCAAGCCCGCAGGCGGCGTTCGGCGGGAGCTGGCCGCATGCGTGGCTGGTGGCGGGCACCGGGCTGGCGACGGCGCTGCCGCTGCTGTTTTTCGGCCACGCGACGCGGACCATCCGGCTGACGACGCTGGGGATCCTCCAGTTTATCGGGCCGACTCTGCAGTTTTTCATCGGTTGGAAACTCTACGGCGAGCCGATGACCAGCGCGCGGCTGTTTTCCTTCGCGCTGATCTGGCTGGCGATCGGGATTTACGCGGCGGATGCGGTGAGGAAGAACCGAACATCGCAGTGAAGAGGGCTTGCCGGGGCGGGCGGCGACGTTTACCCAACGTGCATGCAAGATGAAGTTCGCGCGTTGTTAATTCTCCAGGATCGTGACCGCCGCTTGTTGGCGCTGGCGAAGGATCTCGAAAAACTGCCGCAGGACGAGGCCCGCGCGAGGACCAAGCTGGCCGGCGACGAGGCAGCGGTGACGAAGGCGCACCAGGCGCTGCAGGAATGCGAGCTGCGGGTGAAAAAGATCGAGCTCGATGCCGAGACGCGCCGGACGACGATCAAGCGGCTGAAGCTGCAGCAATTTGAAACGCGCAAGAACGACGAATTCCAGGCGCTCGGCCATGAAATCACGCGCTACGAGAAGGATCTGGACGATTTCGAAACCAAGGAACTCGAAGCGATGGAAGAGGTCGACGGATTCCGCAAGGCGCTGAAAACAGTGGAAGCCGGACTCACCCAGACGCGCAAGCTCGTCGAGGAGGACCTCGCGGTCATCAAGGAGCGCCACCAGCGGATGGAGGAATCGAAAACCGAGGTGACGGCCGAGCGGGCGAAGCTTCTGCTCAACGTGCAGGAGGACATCATCCCGCTTTACAACCGCCTGATGAAAACCAAGGCAGGACTCGCGATCGCCCCCCTGCGCGACGGCAAGTGCGAGGGCTGTCACATGAAGCTCATCGCCTCCACCGTGATGAAGGTGCAGACGGGCAAGGAAATCGCCCAGTGCGAGGACTGCGGACGCATCCTCTACATGGAGGACTGATTTCCCGTTAGTAGTATTCCTTGCGCCGCTCTTCCAGCAGGATAAGCCAGTTCATCATCGTGACCGGCGGAAGATCCGCGGGATGGGTGATGGGGCGCAGGTTCACCGTGATCTTGTCCGCAGTCATGGCGGAGCCGTTACTGTTTTTCGAATCCAGGGGACGGATGGGGGTTGCATCCGTGTCGCTGGCGAGCGAGCCGACTTGTCCGGACAACGAGATGGCGAAGGGATTGGTATCCACCCCGAAGCGTTTCTCGGGAGCAAACAACGAGCATGCCGGATAGTAGGTATCGGCGGTGCCGGTGTATCCGGTAGGGATGCCGATGGCGGGGCTGGCGTTCTTGTAGAGCGTGATGTTGAAATCATCGCCAATATAAAGGCGGAGATTGGTAACGAGTGAAAAACCCTTGGTGAAGGCGGTGAGGTCGTCGCATTCCTTGAGAATCACACCATAGTCGAGATCAGTGCAAGGAATGGAGGGCTTGCTCAGGAGCACGCTGCCGGTGGTGGTGGTATAGTCCACGTTCACTACCAGCGAATTGTTCACGGCGAGGCTGTCCGCGCCCAACAGATTCAGGAAATTCTTGAAACGCTCAGGATAGACGGCCACACACATTTTCCCCGATGGAAGGGTTTTCACCTCGAAGGGATAACTCGGTTTGTAGTATCCGAATTTTCCCACCCCGTAGAGCGGATCTCCGAATCTGGCATTGTTGAAGGTGATGGATCCGCTTTGTGCGGTCTGGAAGGCGAACGAGCTGTTTTTCCCGTATGCGAGGTCCACCACGTTGGTTCCAAAGTTGTAGGTGCCGTTCTCCGCCGCACAATAGATATATCCGGGAGGGAGGCCGGCTTCCGCCCCGGTGGTCAGGGAAATCGGCATGTCCGTGCGGACGCCGGCTTTCATGTAGGAAAAGCGGAATGCGGTGGGCGTGTTGTTGGTGGAACTTGTCCGCTGGGTGATGTCCAGCCGCATCGCGCATTGCAGGGCTCCGACCGAGTAGTTGTTCCAACTGGTGGTGGACACCGTGTTCGACTCGGTCGTGTGGGTGAAACGGTCGAAGTAGTCCGCCCCCCGGTTGATCGGAACGAAAGCGGCGCGCCCGCTTTCGGAGGCGAGGGAGACAGGGAAAAACGTGCCCTGGGTGAGTTGATAGTTTTCACGAACACCGGGCGTGAACGGGCTGGCGGTGAAACTCTGGCCACCGATGGTCGAATCCGCCGACAAGGTCATCCCCCGGCGGGCAGTCAGTGAGGAAAAGGCAGTGGTGCCCTCGACCGTGGCTTTGGATGCATAGACACCACCGGCGATGGTCACGTTCTGCCATGCGTCTCCCGAGGCGTATTGCCCTAACGAAGCAAAGGCGGACGCGGAAATCGCCAACTGGGAGGGAATTTCATAAATCGAGAGCACGAAGTTCCGTTTGTCCACCGGCATAAATGTCTTGGCATTGTCGTGGGAGGCGACATTGACCGAAAATGCCCACCAGTTCCGCTTTGCGACAAAGGGATCGCCCGGCTTCGCATATCCAAAGCTGATCTGGGGATAGGTCAGCAGGTTGAAATTCGGATAGGTAGCAACCGGAAGACCGACCCCGCCCTGTGCCACAGTTCCATATGCCTTGTTGGAGGAGATGATCGGATAGGAGATGTCACGGGAAGTGGTCGTGCCATCGCTGGAAGTCAGTGGAACCGGATAGCCCGTGCCGTAACTCTTGTTGATGCCAGCGGACACATACACGTAGTTGGTATCGCCAGGCAGAAGGGTGGTGTCAGGAGGAACGGGGGCGAATATCCTGCTCGGCGTGCCGAGGGCGGAATCCCCCGAGTTTCCATACTTGAGGTTGGATATGCTCAGGGACGACGCGACGTTGCTTGAAATCGAGGTGCCCGCATTGGCAAGGGTGATGGCTTCGGTGAAAATGTTCTTCCACCTGAGCGGGTCGCTGACCGTTGCGTTGGCGTTGGAACCATTCACCATGGCACGGATCGCCCGGTTGGGAGTGATGGCAACGATCGAGCGGAGAATCGCCTCTTCCTTCTCCGCATAATCCAGACGCAACTGGACTTTGGACTGGATCGCGCTTCCAGCCATCGCCCGCTTGTAGGCGTAGACCATCATGAACGTGAGAATTGCCCCGGTAGACAGAACCAGTACGTAGGAGATAAAGCCGGATTTCCAACGTTTTTTTGATGAGGTCTTCATTGCTGCATGGTTCCCGAATAGGTGATCAGTTCCCCGGCGGGCCCGGTAAGAGCCATTCTGAGAACGCCCTGATCCAACGAAAACAACACATTGGAAGGCTTCTTGGTAACCGCCCATTGCGGGCTGCCCAACACTCCGGAAACAGGCACCACATAATAATAAAGCGCGAGTCCGGTGCCGCGGTTTTCAAATGACAGGATCGTGGCACGGAGCGTGCCGTCCGGCTGGCGGAAATTCAGGACCACCACGGGTGACGGGGTTGTCCGGCTCCGGACGCCGGCAAGCGCGTCGGCCACGTTGTCATGAAGCCGGAAACGGTCCGCCTTTCCGACCAGCCGGCTGACATAAACGCTGATGACCGGCGCTTCGTCCGTGAGGAAATTCTGGGCCTGATAGATCCTCAGAAACGCCAGTTGCTGGTTGAACAGCGCCAGCACCATCGCGGCGGTGATCAATCCGACCATCATCGCGATCGAAAGTTCGACCAGCGTGAATCCACGCCGCATTTTTTGCAAATGAGGTTTCATTGGGATCTCAGAACGGTTCGTGATTTCGCGTAAGTGCGGCTGCCCACCGTGTAGGTGAGGATGCTCTGGGCTTTCCAAACTTTCATCGCGGCGGGATTGCTCGCAACGGTGCCGCTGCCGCCGTCGATCGGATAGTTTCCCGAGTCGGCGATACGGGTGCGTGTCACCGTCCCTTTGATGATCTTGCTCCCCGGCAGACGGCCGATTTCCACATTGGTGGTGGTGGCAGTGGTGGGATAGACCGGCCACGGAGAATCATTGGCGAGGAGGTTTTCAAACGGAATCCGTTCGGCGTAGGCACGCTCATAGGTCATGTAGGCATCGGTGACCGACTGCTGCAGCCCCCACTGCCTCGGAGCGAGGATGTTGAGCGAGAGCTTCAGGAGAATGAGACCGATCGCCGTGAGAACGGATAGCGCGAGCATGGCCTCGAACAAAACATAGCCGCGGCGGCGTGATCGCGCCTTGCGAAGCGGGCGGGAACGATTGAAAGTCGCCGCATGTGGGGGCGCTTTCGCAAATGGGCACTGGGTGCCACCATCCTCTTGCTCGTCGCGGGTCCGGTGGCGGCACAAGCCGTCCTGGAGCCGCCCTTCGGTTTGCACTGGGGCGATTCTCCGGAAAAATTGATCACATGGGCCTCCCGACATTCGCTGGATGTTAACATTTCGCTGCCCGGAGATCAACCGGCAATGCGGATCCTGAAAATCGAACCGAAAAAGGGCTTCCTGCCCGATAGCCAGGCAGCGGCGGTGGAAGGTCGTTTCCTCAGTGGCAAACTTTACGAACTGACCGTGCATTACATCGATCCGCAAGCCTCGGCCGACTTGATGGAAACCCGTTTCAACGCGCTCAGGAAACAGGTCACCCAGGAGCACGGCGCGCTCCTCACCAACCAACAACAAAGGTCGGTGGAGGATCAGTTCGTGACTCGGACTCAATCGTTTCATCGGGAACCGGTAAAAGGCTTGTTCCTCCTGCTGGCTTTCACCGAGGTGGAGGATTTGTTGCGGAAAACGAAGGTTGCCAGATTCTCCCTGATCTATCAGAATGACAATTTCAGGAACGAATTGCTGGCGGAGCTGAAGGGACCGGTGCCGAAGGAGTGATCGTGTTGGCCGGTCATTCGATGGTGGTCACCGCGCCGTTGACCTTCATCGTGCGGTCCAAGTTGAAGGTCACATAGGCCAGACGATCAAGTCCGAAAGGCGTCTTGGTTAGCAACTCCAAGGTCCAGCGTCCGTCCGAAGTGAACGCAGCATCGTAGTCCTTTACCGTCAGCACCCGGCTTTGAGGCACCGAATCATTGACCACCAGGGAAGAGCCCGCAACCACCGTCCCCGTCGTGCCAAGAGCGGCATTTCCCTTGTAGGCTTGGACATAAGTGGTAGAGAACGGATACAGATCATTCAGCGTCAGCGTGAGCTGGGGAAGTGCGTAGCGGACGAGCTGGTTTGTCGCGATTCCCGTCAGCGACCCATCCGCCACCGGCCAGATCTGGATGTATTTCGAGGCGATCTGGGACTCCGGAGCCTGATAGTCCTCCAGCGAGAACACCGAGAAACGCTCCTCTCCCCTCACCTTCGAGCGATCGGCACCCGGAACGGAATTGATCAGGAAGGTCAGGTTCTGCGTTGCGTTCGTCGTGACCGAAGTCTGGGTCATGAGAGTAGCCTGGCTGCGGTCGATGCCGATCCCCGTGCCCCCCGCGCCGTAGGATTGCACGTGCCGGAAGAATTTGACGCTTTTCGACGGCTCCGGATCCGATGCGCCGGCAAGCAGTCCGCTCACTGTCAGATCGACGTAAAACGGGCGATCTGCGCGGGTCCGTGGAATTGCGGAAGTCGTATCCTCAGAGCGGACGGCCACCGTGGCCACCGGGATATAGGTGCCCACGTAGTTGCTATCGAGCAGATAGCTGGTGGGACCCACCGAGGAAACCGTCCACAACTCGAAGCGGGCCCCGCCCGGATCGATCGCAAGCTGCGAAAGCTGCTGGCCTGAAGAAGCCACTGATGCATCATAGACCACTTCGCTGGGATACTGGACCTGGCGAATGAAGTTGGTATAGGTCGCCGTTTGAGCCAATGCGTTCGGGACACAGAACAAACCGGCGGACAGCAGGCTGAAGAGGAATGTTTTCATGTTCATGGTTTGGCGGTTGGAGTTTCAGCGACGACCTGAGACGGCGGGGCAACCTTGGGCGGCAGGACGGAAATCGGCCCGCCCATGTAGGTTGCAACGATCAGGTTCGAACTCTTGCTGATGCGGTCGGAGATCTTTTCATCAATGGCCTTGTTACCCTCCGCCTGCACCCGGCTGACTTCCACAGTGGTGATCCAGCCACGGTTCATGGCGAAGAAATCCGCCCAGCTCTGGATCCTGGACCCGGGGAGATACTTCAACCGGCCCGCCAGATTCTTGGGGATGTTAAGAATGGCGTGTTTTGGCACCAGTGTGGCCGTGCCGCCGAAACAAACGATATCCGATGAGGCCACCAGGTCTTTCGGCTGGTTGACGACCGACGGATCAGAGCCCTTGGCAGGCTGCAAGTTCCGCATCGGATCAGCCTGTTCAGCCTTTCGATAGACGTTGGTGAGATCCTCGTGGGTGGCGGCCTCGCGCATGACCACCGTGCGGGTGCCTTGGGCTTGCAGCACGGGAAGCATCGACAGGAACAAAGCGGGAATGAAGAAGAGTGGTTTCATGACGGTTGGTTTCCCAGGTTCACCTGATTTCGTCGTCCACTCCACCTGAGGGATCGACCATTCCATTCGGTCCGCCGTGGCCCTGGCCCGGATTCGAGGAGTCCACTCCGTCCAGGTTGTTGCCGTGGCCGTTGTTGGGATGTTTGGTGGAGAAGGTCACCAGAAGTATCATGTCCTGATAGTCGAAACACGGCATGCTGTGGTTTGTCTGACCGAGTTCCATCAGGACGATGACGCTGAGAGGTCCGATCCTGATCTTGCCGGAAGCATCCAGATAGGGACTGAGGTAGCTCGCGAGATTCGAAGACTGATAGAGAGAAAAGCTTGTCGGCGGCCTGTCACCATTGATGAGGGAAACCACTTGGAAATTGGAGCTGATCGAGGTATACAGCGGGCTCCAGACTCCGTTTTTCACATAGCGTCCCGAGAAATCCAGCTTGGTGCCCGTGCTCATCTTCTTGACGTAGAGCGAGTAGCCGGAATCCACACTGGACTGGATGCCGTAAAACAACTGTTTGTAAACACCTCCGTTCACGCTCAACCGCGCATCGGTGTAGAGTGGCGTGGTTCCCTGAGAGGAATCACACGCGGTGATTCCAGTGCCGATCGGCTGCACGGAGACGTAGATGTTGTCCTGAGTGAGAACAATGGTGCCGGGAGGATCAATCCGGGCCACATCACTGACTTTGCTGGGATACAGGATTTCCCAAGTGAGCGTGGGTTTCGTTCCGGTCTGGACGACCGTCGGATAGGCGGACATGTCGCCCACGGGGACCGATGGGATGGCGGTCGCTCCGGTAGCGGCATGGACCGTTGACGGCACAAGGGTGCCCAAGGAGAAGACGGCTGCCGACAAGGCAGCCAGTTGGCTGGTTTTCATGGCTGGTTGTAAGGGTGGGATTCTGGAAAAACCCTTCCACCTGGGATCTCAAAAGTGGGACTCTTTTGAGAGGTGAACGGCCCGGATCGGGCAAGGGCATGGGGCTTTGGAGAACCATGCCGATTCGGGACAGAATCCCGATCCGGGCCGCCTGAAGGACGATCGCGATGATCGGCTCCTCAGAAAGGATTTAAGTGATGCAATGGACTTGTGGGGTCGTTTGGATCGGGGTTGGGTGTGGGAACAGCAGTTGTCTAGGGGTGAATTTTCAGCGTTGCGGCAATGCGACTTCGCGGGACCAGTCGCGCCATGGGCCGCGGGGAACCTCATGGTCATTGGCGAAGCGCCACTCGATGGTCCCGCCGCTGCGGAGCTGGAGAAAATCGCGGACTGCGGGGCTGAGATCGATACCCGCCGATTGATTGCGGTTCGGGCGTGGGGATTCTTTTCCGAAAACGTATTGCCAGTGATCCACCTCGAACGGACCGACATCCTCCCACTGGGCGTAGCAGACCTTGCCTTCGTGGTGGATCGCCACCCAGCGGCCCTTGCAGACCGAGATTCCGTCGCCACGGTAGTTTTCCCAGAACCAGGGAATGACTTGCGAGGCCTCGGGGCGATGCACGCCCCCCTTGGCGACGTCATTGTAGGGCAATGCGACGTAGAAAGGATTAAGGGAGGGGGTGAAACCGGCGGGCAGAAAACCGTTGCGATGGTCCGGCTGGTCATAGCCGCCGAAATTGGCCTGCCAGTTCTGATCCCAAGCACTCTGGGTGTTGGGAGTCGGATTATTTTCCGTAGGGAGCTCACCCACCCAGAAAACCGTGGCAATCACGTTGCGCTTCCATGGAAACGCGGTTCGGAAGCTGGCTCGCGGCGTCTCGATGACCACCCGCGCGGCTTCCGGCACTCCGAAAGGATCGCTCAACGAGGGCAGCGCCTCGCGCCGGTCTTCAAGAAAGCGTTGGTGAACCATCGATAACCGATCATCCAAACGGGCGGCACCCGCCACCCCGCAAAGGGCGATACAGGCAAGTCCGGAGATGATCAATCCAAGTTTCATGCTTTCTGAAGGAGAGATTGAAGCTCATTAAGGCTTAACCTTGCTCCGACAATAAAATTTTAACTTAACTTAACAAGTAAAATCTTTTGCGTTTTTTGAACGAAATTGAATTTCGGAGGTCTCGCCAAATTTTCCCTTTATTTTCAATGAAAAACCCACACAGACTAACAGTCATTCATCCGCAAATCGCCCGCATTACAACCAAAAATCAACGGGCCGCACGGCATTTCATACATTTTCAGCCGGGCCAGCTCAATGAATTTTTATAAATATTGAACATTTCTAAAGTGAATTTTTAAACGTGATCATCGTAAGATGGGAGCTTCATTCGCCAAGTGGGCAAATTTTACCCACCCCCATCAAAATGACGGCGGCCCCAACGTGCGCCGGCAGAGGGATTTTTTGAATTATCGCATCAAAAAGCGTCCTGCCGGCAGCCCACTTTCAGTCAGGCGGCTCCCTCGGATGCCCGAATCGCCTCGTAACAATCACCCTCAGCGGCTTACCGAGATGCGCATGAACTTCGATAACTCGGCGTTCCCCACCGTAGCCGTGCGCATCTGATTGGCATCCATGCCGGAGACTGACACTCCACTGGTGGTCCAATGCTGCAAATCCGTGCTGGTTGCCACCACATATGCCACCCCGGCAGCGCCCGAATAGTAACTCAAACTCATCTGCCCCGTCGTGAATACCGGCTGGGGAAGCGCCCCACTCAGATTCTGATTCGGATCGAGATTCAATGCGTATGCCATCAGCAGGCTGACCCCGTCACCATCCAAATCCGACTTGAGGTCCGAGTCCGCTGGCAATTGATGACTGGTCAACCAGGCAACCACCGGGTCCCCCGTGATACCAAACGCAGGGTAACCATACCAAGTGGGCGAAGTAAATCCGTTAGCCGTGGAGGGATAATAGATGGCGAAATTGTTGGAAGTTGGACTGAAAGCATCGCCCGACATGGTTGTCGGGGCGTCGGCAGTGAAATTGGCGGCAGAAAGCATGCTGCAATTTGAAAATGCCTTACTCCTGATTTTTGCCAATCCGGAAGGCATGGTGATTCCGGTGAGTTTTTCACAATTTGCAAAAGCCTGAATTGAGACTTCGGTCACCGTCGCGGGAATCAGATAGGCACCACTCCGCCCTCCAGGGCAGGTGATCAAAATGGATTGCGGATGATTCATCAACACCCCACCCACGCTGCTGAATGTCGTATTGGCAGCATCAACCGTAATTTCACCCAAAGCACTGCAATTGACGAATACGCTGGGTGCCGAAGTCGTGCCAATGATGGAGACATTAGCCGGAATATTGATAGTTGTGAGCGCCTTACATTCTTGAAACGCGCCTCTCCCGATACTTGTCACTGTTCCAGGAATCGCAAAACTTGCCAACTGGCCGCAGTAGAGAAATGCATTGGCCCCGATGGTGGTCACCGCACCTTGAAACACAACAGAGGTCATGCTGCTGCAACTGGAAAAAACCCCACCGGCTATCACAGTCACACCTGCCGGGACGGTCACGCTCGTCAAGCCGCCGCAATTCGAGAATGCGCCGAACCCAATCGTCAAAATACCCGAAGGAAGACTTACTCCCGTGAGGGCCTTGCATCCGGTGAACGCATAGTCTTTGATGTCTGTCACCGATGATGGGATGATGACACTCGTCAGTCCGGTACAGCCGGAAAACACCCCGATTTCGATTCTGCTCAATCCCGAAGGAAGCTCCACGGTTGTCATGGCGGTGCAACCCTTGAAGGTGTATGATTCGATGGAAACAACCCCGATGGGGATGATGACACTCGTCAGCGCGGTGCATCCTTCAAAAGCAAAGCTACCGATGCTCGTCACACTCGCAGCAATCGTCACGCTTGTGATTCCGGTGCACGCCTGAAATGCGCTCGTCCCGATGGTGGTCACCGGCTTCCCGCCGATCGTGTCGGGAATCACCACCGCACCGGCCGCCGCCGCCGGATAGTCCGTGATGGTGATCGATGTCCCATTATCGGTGTAGGTGAAATCGCCGGACTGATCCGCCGACACCCATCCGACAAGACCGCACATCACGGTCAGAATACAAAACCAAGGGGACCGACGGAGGATCAACGATTTGACTCCGAAAATCCCGGAATCCGGAAAACTGCGGGCGAAAGGAAAGGGGAACAAGTTCATTTCGCATACCAGAATATCAATTTTACCTGATAATGGCAATCCGTCAGATCTAATTTTTAAAAAACAAAACCCGCATCCATTCTCTTTTTTAAAAGAAATCGGAAGATCCTTGGCCGATCATCGTGCGAACGGAATCCCTCCCCTCACCGTTTTCCTTCCCAAAACCTTACTTGGGCAGCATGGATATCGGACCACCCAAATAGACGGCCACCACCATATTTCCGGATTTGGTAAATTGCTTGGTAGTGGCTTCCGGGATCGGATCCTTGCCTTGAGCTTGCGCGAAACTGACTTCCACGGTGGTGATCCAGCCGCGGTTCGCAGTGTAGAATTCCGTCCAGCTCTTGATCGTCGAGCCCGGCGCAAAGGCCACACGATCCTGGTAGTTCTTAGGAATCAGGATGATCGCATGCTTCGGAACCAGAGTGGCGACGCCGGCGAAACTGATGACGTCGGACTGGCTGATGAGATCCGTCGGGAGATTCTTGGCAGGATCCTCCGTTTTGGAGACCGCCATGTTTTTCATCGGATCCACTTGTTCCATCTGGCCCCGCTTCAAACTCAGTTGTTCGTGAGTCGGAACGTCCCGCATCTGGCCGGGTGCGGCGGAAGCGTGGGGGGCGGCGAAAAGGACCACAATCCCTGTGATCGCGTGGAACAGCGGGGGGGCAGGTGTGAAGAGGGCGGATTTCATGACGAGGAAATGAAAAAATTGAAAAAGATGGGCGTTGATGCAGAAAGTCACTCGGCGGAGGTAATCATGCTGTTGACCCGGAGCGTCCGGTTCAAATCGAAGGTGACGTAGCTGAGCCGATCCGTTCCGAACGGAGTGGTCGTCAGAATTTCCATGGTCCAAGTGCCTTCCTGAGTGAAATACGGATCGTAGTCCTTGAGAATCAACACTTTGCTCTTTGGAATCGAATCATTGACGATCAGGGTGGTAATGCGCGTTCCGACGGTTCCCAATTTTTGAGCGCCTGGATAAATCTGGGCGTAGGTATCGGAACTCGGATACAGATCGTTGAGGGTGAGCGTCACCTGAGGCATCGTGAAACGGATTTTCTGACCTTGGGTGATTCCGGAGATCGAACCATCTGCGAGCGGCCAGATCTGGACGTAGCGGGAGGCGAGCTGGGAAACGGTGGGAGAAGTGGCATCCGCTACAGTCCACACCGAGAAACGTTCCTCCCCGGCTGCCTTGGTGAGATTCGCAGCCGGAACGGAAGTCATCGCATAAGTGAGTGTGATCGCGCCGTTCGCAGTGATCGAAGATTGTGAAAGGAGCGTCGCCTGGCTGCGATCGATCGGGTTGCCTACCCCACCGAGACCATACGACTGCACGTGTCTCATCAGGGTGACTGCCTTGCCGGACTCGGACGCAAGGGTTCCCGGCACCAACCCGCTGACCGTGACATCCACATAAAACGGACGGTCAGCGCGGGTCCGGGGGACCATGGCGTATGGATCTTCCGTGCGGATTGCCACCGTGGCTGCGGGCGAGAAAGTGGAAACGAATTTCGTATCGAGCAGGTAACTGGTCAGCGGCGAGTTTTTCACCGTCCAGAGTTCGAACCGGGCACCGCCGAGATCCAGTGCCAGGGACGAATTCTGTTCACCGGCTGCCGCCACGCTGGCGTCCCACTGGATGCCGGTCGGCAATTGCACCTGACGAATGAAATTCGTGTAACTCGATGCGGTGGAAACCGTTACCGAGCCCGAATCCGCATTCGCCGCAGAAACGGAGGCAAGCATCAGGGCGAGGATTTTATAAGGTGACTTCATGGCGGTTTGGGATGGAGGCAAAAAGGACGTCAACGGGGAAAACGGCGGACTTAGTTTTTCGGTTTGAAGGTCACCAGCAGCACCATGTCCTGGCAGTCATAGCCCTGTTGGGTGTTCTGCGCGTCGGTGTGGGTGAGTTCCATGAAAACGATCACGTCCATCGGCCCGATTGACACCCGACCCGAAGCATCGAGGTAGGGCTTGATGAAATTTTCAAGGGTGGGAGCTGTGGCGAGCGGGTAGGTGGTCGGTGGGAAATCGCCGTTGACCAAGGTGCGGACGTTGTTGGTCCCGGTGCTGGAGGCGTAGAGGGTGCTCCAACCGCCGGTGTAGTAGTAGCGGCCGCCGAAACGCAGGGTCTGACCGGCGGTGGCGGTGCCGGAAGCCACGACAGTGCTCGGATTGACGCTGGAGTTCGTGCCGTAGAAAATGCGGTTGTAGGTGCCGCCGTTGAAACTGAAGACCGCTTCCGTCGGGACAAACGCGAGGTTCGAACCGTCCGAATTGCTGGTGGTCACACCTGCGCCGAGCACGCGGATTTGGTAATCCAGTTTCTGCAACGGCTTCACGATGGCGGGTGGCACGATGTCCACGTAGTCGATGACGGTGGACGGATAGGTGATGTTCCACTTGAGGGTGGGATTGAGTCCGGCGCGGACCAATCCTGGACTGGCGGTCAACCAACCCACCGGCGCCGTAAGCGTGGCGGTTTGTGCTTTGGCACGGTTGGTGAGGAGTAAGGACATTGCTGCTAAAGCCGCAGCTGCGACGATTTTACTGATTTTCACGGGGGGATGTGAGTTGGGGGGAGGGAAACGAACTTTTCCGCCGGGCCTCTCAAGCAATGCTAGTGAGGGAGCGAACGATTCGAGGCGGATTAATTCCGGCTCGGGCCGCCTGAGGTCTCACTGAGACGTTCAACCTCGGGTAAAGTGATGTGTCGAATTCAAGGTCGGGGAGAACCTTGAAGTCGCATACATAGTTCACCATTCCTGACTGAACCGAAAGATCGATTTTCCACGCAATCGCGTAGCGGAATTCAACCCTTGGAAATCCCGAACCGCCGTTCCAACTCGCGCAGACCAAACTCGGTTAGTGTGGGGCGGCCGTCCGACGCGCAATACGGAAGATCACATTGAAACAGCTCCGCCAGCAGCGGCTGGGTCTCCACCAAACGAGGCACCGCCAATGCAGCAGCCCGTTTCGCCAGCACTTTGGCCAACCGGTCAAAAGCAAACCGGGCCCCCGGCGACGGATCGTGCAAAAGCTCATCCATCAGGGCCCCGAGAAACGACCGTGGTTCGTCGATGTGGAGGCAAGCCGGCAAGCTCCTGACTTGCAGCGTGTTTCCACCAAACGCCTCCACTTCGATTCCCGCATCCTGCAGCGCCATCCGCTCCCGCAGCACCAGATCGAAGTCCCGCGGATCCAGCTCGATCAGCACCGGCACCAGCAGTCCTTGGGTTTCCAATCCGGCCGCGTGCTGGGCGAGCAGTTTTTCGTAAAAAATCCGGTCGTGAGCCGCCTTCGGATCGAACAACACCAGCCCGTCCTCGCTCTCCAACAGCACGAACCGCTGGTGCAGCATTCCGATGATCCGGAAATCCGGCCCTTTCGCCGCAGCAGGCGTTTCCACTTCCTCGACAGGCACAGCAGCCACCGCCGTTTTCTCCCAATCCGCCAGCATCGGCTGCGGCGCACGGAAACTCACTGCGGGTGCCGCCTGCACCGCTTTTTCCTGAAAATCCGCCACCGCATCGACCGTCCGGAACTCCATCCTCGGCGCGACCACCGGGGCCGCCGGACGCAAACCGTCCGCCACCGCCTGCAAAATCGTCTCGCGCACGTCGATCGGCCGGTGAAAACGCACCTCGCGCTTCGCCGGATGCACGTTCACGTCCACCAGCGTCGGCTCCAGATCGAGCCACAGCCACGCCGCCGGATACATGCCGTCCGCCAGAGCCCCGCGAAATCCCTCCGCCAGCGCCCGCGAAATCACGCTGTCCTCCACCGGCCGGCCGTTCAGGAAAACATACTGGTGCCGCCTCCCCTTCCGCGCATGGCTGGCGGGAAGAACGAACCCCTCCACGGAAATCCCGTTGCCATGCGTCAGCGGCAGCGCGACGAGTTCACGCGAAAGATCATTCCCCAGCAACTGCCGCACCCGGTCCACCGCCTTCGCCGCCGGTGGCAGGTCGAAAATCTCCCGATCATCCCGCCGCAGCCGGAACCGCACGTTCGGCGCGGCCAGCGCGTGCAGCCGGAGCTGGTGCTCCACATGGGCGGATTCCGTGCTCTCCGCTCTTAAAAATTTCCGCCGCGCCGGCATGTTATAAAACAACGCCCGCGCCTCGATCACCGTGCCCGGCGCACAACCCGCCTCCCGCACATCGCGGACTTTTCCGCCATCTACCAGAATTTCAGTCCCGGCCACCGCATCCGTTTCCCGCGTCACCATCCGGAAACGCGACACACTCGCGATGCTCGGCACCGCCTCGCCGCGGAAACCCAGCGTCCTGATCGCCGCCAGATCGCCCGACGTGCGGAGTTTGCTCGTCGCATGCCGTTCCAGCGAAAGCAACGCGTCCTCGCGGGACATCCCGCAGCCGTCGTCGCTCACCCGGATCAGCGCCGAGCCGCCGCGATCCATGTCCACCCGCACCTCACGGGCTCCGGCGTCGATGCTGTTTTCCACCAACTCCTTCACCACCGAGGCCGGACGCTCCACCACCTCGCCCGCAGCCACCTGGCTGGCGAGAATGTCGGGGAGCACTCGGATCTTGGGCACGCGGGAGACTTGAGAGTCCGGAGTCCGGAAACAAGAAGGAAGAAACGTCCCGCCACAACTTCCCTTTATCGCTCTTGTCTCTGGACTCTGGGCTCTCCTAGTCTTTCCGCCCATGGCTGGCTTCTTCAAATCCCTTCTCAACAAGATCACCAATCGTGCGGAAATCGATTGGGATGAACTCGAAGCCGATCTCATCAGCGCGGATCTCGGCATCGGCCTCACCACCTCCATCATCGACGAGCTCCGCAACCAGGGCCGCGAGGTTTCCGCCGACGATGTCGTGGAAGTCACCCGCCGCCAGCTCGCGGAAAAACTCGATGCGGATTTCCTCGCCCCCACCCCTCGCTCTGATGGGAAACCGTTCGTCATTCTCATCGTCGGTGTCAACGGCACCGGCAAAACCACCTCCTCCGCCAAGCTCGGCCTCTGGCTCTACAAGCGCGGACACTCCGTCATCTTCGCCGCCGCAGACACCTTCCGCGCCGCCGCCGTCGAGCAGCTCCAACGCTGGGGCGACCGCCTGAAACTCCACGTCGTGAAGGGAAATCCGAATGCCGATCCCTCGTCCGTCTGCTTCCACGCCCATCAGAAAGCCATCGCCGAGAAAACCGAATTCCTCATCTGCGACACCGCCGGCCGCATCCACACCCGCCACAACCTGATGGAAGAGCTCGGGAAAATCCGCCGCACCCTCGCCAAGCAGGACGAAACCGCGCCCCACCTCACCCTGCTCGTCGTCGATGCCACCACCGGCTCCAACGCGATGAACCAGGCCAAGGAATTCCACAAAGCCAGCCCGCTCGACGGCCTCATCGTCACCAAGCTCGACGGCTCCGGCAAGGGCGGCATCGCCGTCGCCATCCAGGACCAGCTCGGCATCCCTACCCGTTTCCTCGGCACCGGCGAAGAACCCGAAGCCTTCACCATCTTCCGCCGCGACGCCTTCGTGAAGGAAATCCTCTGAAGGACCGCGGACTTTAAGTCCGCCTCTTGTGTTCATCCAGCGCCAGCGCCGATGAACACTCTTTGCTACGCAGCCAACCGCCGCCGACCGCACGGCATCCCGCTTTCACCTCAAAGCAATCGCCAACGGCGTTCAAAAAACCGGCTGTTCCCCACAACAATCCCCTCCGACGTCTCCGCAATCGCCATTCACACGGCAGCAATCCCCTCCGACGCTTCAGCAACCGGCTTTTACGCCGCAGCAATCGCCTCCGACATTCCAACAATCGGGCCTTACACGGTCGCAACCGCCCCTCGCAGCACAGCAAACGTGCAAACCCATGCCTATATATGGGATAACACCCGATAAATCAGCGGGTTACATCTCCACGACTCGCAAAATATTTTAAAAACTTCCGGCGCTGGCGCCTTCATTCTGAATTTGGTTCTTGGCAGTCAGAATTGTTATCCACTTACTAGCAGGGTCAGCTCCGGCGGATAGGGAACTAAGAAGCCTCTCAACTAGCGGTCGGCATCGACCGCAACGACGTCGCCAAACCGACTCAAGGGCCGGGGAGGTGGCGGCTATGTCCAGGTTGTCTCATCGGGGATGACTAAAGGCCGTCGCAGTCGTCTAGTTGCGGCTTTCTTAGCTCCCCGTCCACCAGGACAGGAAGGACACTAAATCTCCCTTCCCCATGAAACCAATCCCGCTCCTGTTTCTGGCCGCGTTGGCCTGCGCCCCACAGTCTTTTTCCCAAAACGAAAAGGCCGACACATCTGCCCGCACCTACATCCCGGATTCACTGGCAGCCCCCGTTTTCACCCCGCCCGCTCCTGTCGAGCCCAAGCGCCTGCCAAACATCCGGATCGACGCCTCCAACACCGTTGCCAGCGAATCCGGCAAAACCCTCACCCTCCAACGCGGTGCCGCCTCCACCCTTCCGGACCTCCCGCCTCCGCCACCG
>JBDSNC010000080.1:0-5479 GCA_039915545.1 Luteolibacter sp. | reverse complement strand
GTGTCGCAGTCGGCGAGGATTTTCTCCACCATCAGCTTGCTCTGGCCGTAAGGATTGATCGGGTTTTGCTGGTTGGTTTCGGTGATCGGAAGCTTGTCCGGCACCCCGTAGGTCGCGCAGGTGGAGGAGAAGACGAACACCTCGCAGCCGAATTCCTGCATCACCTGGAGCAGCTTGATCGGCTCAGCAGTGTTGTTTTGGTAGTATTTCAACGGGTTAGTCACGGATTCGCCGACGTAGGCGTAGGCAGCGAAATGGATCACCGCGCCGAAGCCGTGTTTGCTGAAAAGCGAACGCACGAGATCCTGATCGCCGACATCACCGACCACCAACTCTACGCCCGGATCCACGATCGCCTGATCGTGACCGAAAACGAGATTGTCCAGCACCACAACCTTGCGCCCTTGTCCGGCAAGAAGGCGGACCGTGTGTGAGCCGATGTAACCAGCCCCTCCTGTGACAAGAATCGGCGCGTTTGAATTGTTCATGTTTTCTTGGAGGGAAGGAAACCGAAGAATACCGACCCATGTCAACCCATGGCAGCGTCAGGGCGAAAATTCTCGAAAAACCATTCGAATAAAGCCAGGTCCCGTGCTGTCGTAGCTGCATGAAGAAAAATCTTCGCTTGTTGGCCTTTGTGGCAGTGGGAGCTGCCGCATCCCTTGGTTTCAGCTCCTGTGCCTATGATCCCTATTATGGCTCCTCGACCGTAGGAGGCTCCTACAGTTCCGGTGGTGGCTACAGTGTCGGAGGCAGTTACAGCAGTGGCTACGGCGACGGTTATGGCTATGGCGGAAGCAATTTCAACACCTCGGTTTTTGTCTCCACCGGCAACCCGCAATGGGGCTACGATCCCTACTGCTACAGCTACTACGATTACAGCCGCCGATGCTACTACGATCCTTATCTGAACGGCTATTACCCAATCGGTTACCGTCCGGCGGTGGTTTACGGTGTCCCCCACCCCTACGGATGGAGTGGCCATGGTTACTGCCCACCGCCGAGACATGTCTCCAACGTCACGGTCGTGAACTACCGCAACCGGGAATCCGCCTACCACAACACAAACTACGGATGGGCCAAGCAGGTCCGCCAACAGGCACCGAGCAGCAACCGGGCCCAACAGCAGCGGCCCAACCAGTCGCAGCAGAATTACAACAGGCCGACCAATGGCTCGCGTCCGCAAGCCAGCAGCGGATATCAGAACCAGTCCAGGCCCCAAGCCAGCCAGCCATCGCGCTCCGGTTCCCAATCGGCAAACCGCCAGCAGGCACAGTCACGCTACAACGCGCCGGTGACCACCTACTCGCAACAGCAGCAGAAAAACACCCAACGCAACAATGGCCGCGCCCAACCCCAGGCAAACCAACGCCCACAGCTTGGAAATCCCGGAAACGGCCGCAGCCAGCCGCAACAACCCCGCGCCCAAGGTGGCAGGAACAAAGGGCAGGGCCAGGTCGATGAGAACGGCAAGCCCATCCGCGGTTACCGCTGATTTCAAACCACGCTGAATTCAATTCGCCTCCCGCCGTTTCCGATCGGCGCGGAGGCGTTTTAGCGTAATGCGGGGACGCAACAACCACCGGCCATAGAGCCAGCCCGCAACGCCACCGCCGAAATGACAGGCGTGGCCCATGTCGAACCACGATGCAAGTCCGTGTCCCACCAGCCAGTTTCCGGCATTCGAAAAACCCGGCAGATCCAGCGCCGGATTGGCCAGCGCCAGCAACAGCTCAGCCGCCAGAATTCCCAATCCCAGACTTTTACCAGAAACCGGCAGCGGCATCATCCGCGATTGCGGCGAGAGTGTGGTGAGGAGGAGCAGCAATGCCACGCATCCCCCGGAAAAGCCCACCAACAACGGGGCGCGATGTCCTCCAGCGGCTAACAACAGATGCCCGGCTCCACCGCCCAGCACACCCAACAAAACAGTTCGCAGCATCGCCCCACGTCCCGCCATATACTCGATCCGCGAGCCGACGAGCAAAACAAAAAGCGCGTTCAATGACACATGCCACCACGATCCGTGGAGAAGCCCGTAGGTGCAAATCTGCCAGATCCTGCCGGACAACACTCCCTCACGCGTCAGCCCCATCGTTTCATAAAACGACCACGCCGGCTGCCGGAGCGGACCTCCCGCGAGAGTCACGCAAAGATGGATCACCAGAATGATCCCCGCGACCGACCACGATGCCGGTGAACTACCCAACTGCCGCAGATTTCTGCCAGCGTTGGAAAAAGGCCCACCAGTCGACGTCATGACGGTGGGGCGTTGAAAAATTTAACAAACGAAATCCGCCGATCACTCAACCACCCGGGCACGCGGCTCGCGGCGGACGGTATCCTCGGCACCGGCGCTGGTCACGAACGGTCCACCTTCCAACGGGGCCACTCCGGTAAACGCAACGTCCGGCATGTCGGTCGGACGTCCGGCCAACGGGAAATCCTTGCGCAGCGGGAAGAACGGATAGCCCTCCCACATCAGGATGCGCTTCATATTCGGGTGACCGCTGAAGGGAATCCCCATCATGTCCCAAACCTCGCGCTCATGCCAATCCGCACCGACCCAGATGTCAGTCACCGACGGCACGGTTTCTTCCTCGCCCACTTTCGCTTTCACGCGAAGGTGCTTCGAGTCGTCGAGAGTGGCGATTTCATAAACCATCTCGAAGCGCGGATCGTCACCGAAGAAGTCGAGGCTGGAAATATCCAGGATCATCTCGTAGCCGAGATCCTTGTGGCATTTCGCCAGCACGTCGTGCAGCGAGCCCAGCTCCACCCGCACGGTGTGTTCGCCCCGGAATTCGAGCGTTTCCCAAATTTTTTCTCCGAACGATTCGCGGAGTTTCGTCACATCGGCTGCTGCTGACATCTTTGAATTCTGTGCTGGAAATTAAGCCACCTCGTCGATGAACGACTGCTTCTGCGCCTTCGTGGACTCCTCGCCCTCGATTTTCGTCTGAAGCTTCATCAGACCTTCGATCAACGCCTCGGGCCGCGGCGGGCAGCCGGAAATGTAGACGTCCACCGGGATGAGTTTGTCGATGCCTTGGAGCACGGCGTAGCTGCGATACATGCCACCGGACGACGCGCAGGCCCCCATGGCGATGCACCATTTCGGCTCCGGCATCTGGTCCCAAACACGTTTCACCGCCAGCGCCATCTTGTAGGTCACCGTGCCGGAAACGATCAGAACATCGGCCTGACGCGGCGAAAAGCGCATCACTTCCATGCCGAAACGGGAAATGTCAAAGCGGCTCGATGCCGTCGCCATCAGCTCGATCGCACAACAGGCGAGGCCCATCGGCATCGGCCACAGCGAGTTTTTCCGCATCCAGTTGATGGCGGCATCCCCGCGGGTGATGATCACGTTTCCTTCGATATTCGAATCGTAGGCAGTGTGGACGGTAGTGGGAGAAGGGCTGACCATGGTGCGTTGCGTCTGCCGGGACAATGCCCGCGCCATGCCAACCGCTCAAGTGGATTGTGAAATTTTTCACAAGCCAGCTCTTCTTACGTAGTCCCGGATTCATCCGGTCTTGGGTGGAAGAGAAGACCGCTTGAAAGCGGGACTACGTGCGAAGAGAAGAGCTGCGTGACGATTTCGTCAAACTCCCGCTCTAGCCGCGCTACCTCCATACGCCGATCCTGCCCCATCGCCCACATGGAGCTGTTTCTCATCGATGCCATCGGCCCGTTTTTCCGCGGCTATGAAAAAAGCCGCGTGAACTGGTCGAAAATCCCCTTCATGCACTGGATCGATGCCGGGCCGGAAAAATGGGAGCGAATCGAGGAGGATTTACGTCATTTCGCCCGCCAAATCACGGACCAGGGCTACAACGCCGTCACCCTCGACGATCTCGCGCACCTCGCCCCCCACCCTCTCCACGAACCGGAAATCGCCCGGCGCATCGCGGTTTTCAGAGAAAAATTCGCGCGCCTCTTCACCCTGCTCCACGCCGAATTCGGGCTGAAAATTTTCCTCACCACCGATGTCTTGCCGATGACCGCCGCCGTCGAAGCAGGTCTTGGCAGCGACCCGAAAACGCTCGAATCCTACTACCGCGGCCTCGTCTGCGGCGTGCTCGACGATTTTCCCCTGATCGACGGCCTCTTCCTCCGCATCGGAGAAAGCGATGGCAACGACGTGACCGATCCCATCCGCACCCGCCTCCATTTGCGGAACGCCCGGGAAACCAACCGCCTGCTTGCGAGCCTGCTGCCCGAGTTCGAAAAGCGTGGCCGCCAGCTCATACTGCGCACTTGGACCGTCGGCGCGCATGCCATCGGCGATCTCATTTGGCACCGCGACACGCTGGCCAAAACACTCAAAGGCCTCGATTCGCCGAATTTCATCGTCTCCATGAAACACGGTGAGAGCGATTTCTTCCGCTACCTGCCGCTCAACCCCGCGTTTTTCCAAGTGAAACAACGCAAGATCATCGAGCTGCAGGCGCGCCGCGAGTATGAGGGAGCCGGCGAGTTTCCATCGTTCATCGGCCGAGACTGCGAACGCTTCGCCCGCGAGCTGGCCAGCGCGGAAAACGTCGTCGGCATGTCCGTTTGGTGCCAGACCGGCGGCTGGCACCGCTTCCGCCGTCTCGCGTATTTGGAAAACGACCAGCGCGATATCTGGATCCGGGTCAACACCGCCGCCGCCATCGGGATTTTCAAACACGGGTTCTCGGTGGAGAATGCCGTCGCAAATCTGCTAGGAGACGACCGCGCACCCGCCGCGCTCGAGCTCCTGCGCCATGCGGACACCGTCATCCACGAGGTTTTCTACATTGAGGACTTTGCCCGCCAGAAGTTGTTTTTCCGCCGCGTCCGCATCCCGCCGCTGCTGCATGTCTATTGGGATTCGCTGTTCATCAATCACGCAGTTAGAAAAACGCTCGGCCATTTCGTCGCTGATCCCGAACACGCCCTGCGCGCCGGCGAGGCTGCGGCGGAGTTGTTTACCCGCATGATCACGCTCGCCCGTGAAGCCGGACTTCCCGTGGACGACATCAAGCACATGCGGGACTTTTTCTCACTCATCCTGCTCGCCCGGCGCTACTATTTCCTGCCCTTCGACGAGAGCCTGTCCGACCGGATCCAGGCGGCGAAAAAGCACTACAAGCTGCGCTGGCCGCGCGGCAGCCGCTACCGCGTGAAGGTATCCTTCGAGCGATTCCGGCTCCGGCGGCGCACGCTCTCCTGGACCGCCGGCATCCTGCTCCGGCGCAAACGCGGCTACCGGATGATCGACCGGGTGTTCACCCTTGGATTGTTAGGACACGTGTTCCGCCTTTTCCGTCCGAGAAATCCGGAGTCGATGCCGAAGTTCATGCGCAAGTCGGCGATGGGCGTGGATGTGCTTTTCAAATAGCACGGACTCCTTGGTCTTGACCGGATTTCCCGCCGCAGCGACGGTTTCCCCATGACGCGTGAGAAAATGGCCGAGGTGCTGGAGGAAATCGCCCTGCTCCTGGAACTG
>JBDSNC010000058.1:0-73615 GCA_039915545.1 Luteolibacter sp. | reverse complement strand
GCTGCCCGCCAACTGGATCAAAACCCGCCCGGCAGCCTGTCAGACCATCGAGAGCCGGGTTGCATAGATGCCATAACCGCCAGATCTCTGGCAAAAATGCGAGAGGTGCTCTGTTAACCGCTTACGTTGTTACGGGCGGGGTCCAAGGTTCATGGGTTTTGTTGGGAGAGCATCAAAGGCAAATCGCACCAAAGTATCCGGCCTACAAATAACCCTTCGCGCAAGGCATTATCCAATCACGACACGGGCGATCGAAGTCCGGTGTGGCCGGACCTACGCAAGGATTAGCGGGCTTCTACTATCAAAACCACTCCACCGAATGGCTGAAAGGTCACCTCGATTTCATTGGGTTGTCCCAGCTCGATTTCCTTCGAAGCGAACTCCTTGGGATTCGTTGTATCATAGAGCATCATCCCCCCGCCTTTTGGCTGGAATGGCAGTTTCAACCGGACGGACTTGGCAGTGTCCTCACCATTGATTCCAGCGATATACCAAGTGTGCCCGGACCGTCGGGCCAAGACGGCCAGCTTTCCGGGATAACCCGCGACAAGGCGGGTTTCGTCCCAGACGGCTGGAACATTCCTGAGGTAGTTTTGATAGTTTTCCGGCAGCGACTTGTATGCCTCCACCGAGTCGGATAGGTGGAGAATTCCCGATTCAAAGACTACCGCAAGTGCCGCCTCATGGGTGTTGGTCGTGGTTCTTCCGGCTTTGAAGATGCTGAAATCGACCGGCGTGAAGTCCATCGATCCGATCACATTCCGCGTGAACGGCAGCACGGTGTTCTGGCCGGGTGCCAGCTTGCCATAGGCGGGGCCTCCGAAGGTGTAGGTCTCGGCTCCGCGAACCGCTTCCATCGACATGAGATTCGGGAAAGTCCGTTCCCAGCCGCGGGGCATGGTGCAGCCGTGGAAATTCACCATGATTTCAAACTCCGCCGCATCCTCGAGGATGCCGATATACTGCTCCATCAGAATCTGTTTATCGCTTTGGAAGAAGTCGATCTTCACCCCCTTGACGCCCAAGCGCTTCAGCTTGGCGAATTCCGCCCGCCTAACCGACCGCTCGCTCATGAGGTTGCGGGGTTCCTCCTGCACCCAGTTGTTCGCGCCGCCGGAGTTATACCAGAAAAACAATCCGACTCCCCTCTCCCGGCCATAACCCACGAGATTCTCAATCACGGTATCACTGATGGTATTCCAATTGGCATCCACCAACGAATAACGCCAACCCATCTCCGCCGAAAAATCGATGAACTTTTTCAGCGTTGCTTCATTTCTGCTGCTGTCGTGATCGGAAAGCCAGCTCCACGAAGCGGTCCCCGGTTTGATCCATCCGGTGTCCGGCACGCGACTCGGCTCGGCGAGATGGAAGACCAGATTGGATTCCACGATTCCCGCCAGATCCCCGCTCACGGCGATCATCCGCCAAGGCAGAGTCCAGGGCAGCGGGTTGCTGGCAGTGACCGCGCCATTGCCCGCCGCTTCATTCGCCGGCGGTGGCACCACCCGATACACGCCGCCCTCCGGATTCGCATCCAGGTGCATGGCATGGTATTTTCCATAAGGCCCCACTTCGTGCAGCAGCACCCAGGCGGCGGGCAGCTCAAAGAGTGAGGGAAAGCCCCAGCCGATCCCCAGCTTGGGATCCGTCGCGGTTCCGATCGGCAAACCGGAAACCAAATAGGGCGTCTCGTAGCCGGGACTGTAGGTGGTAGCCCGGTCATAGGGCTGGCCGAAGTGTTTTCCTTGCGTGCCGAGATTGAACTCCGTCAGTTCCTTCTCCACGGTGTGATAGACCCGGCTGACCTTCGGATCCTTGTCTTCCAGCAGGACATAGCGGAAGGCCACACCCTCGTCGTATGCCCTGAAGTCCACGCGCATCTGCCGACCGCTCTCTGCCTGGAAAAGCAATGACATCTCATTGGCCACCGCATGGTTCAGAAGTCGTTTTCCAACCTTGAGTTCATAATCATCCTCCACCCGTCGGCGCTCGCTACCCACCAGTTTGAGCGCCCTGGTGAAATCCTGTTGAACGGTCGCTTCCTCTTGATTTCGGAATGACGTGATCAGCCCGATTGAAGAGCCATCAATGACCTGACTGGCAGTTCCATTTTCCGATTTCAGACCGACCCGATATTTCGGGCTCCCATCCGCACTCAGGCTCGCAGTGATCGAAATCCGCCCGTTGGGAGAAAGCAGCGTTTCCTGGCCGCGCGTTATTTCAATCCCCCACAAGGACAGAACGGTGCATAAAAAGAGATTGAAGTGACCCATTGCGGAGATGTTCATGAATTTTCGTGTTGGACCGGACGGTTCACGCGCCTGGCGCAGGAAGAATGGCGATGGGAGGTCCGTTGGGAATCGCATCAAAGACGAGCACGCCTCCCTTGGCGGTAGCGCGTGACTTCACCTCGCCCTGTGAGATGTCGCATGCGCTCCAGGCGGGCGGCACTTGGGTCACGAGGGTAAGCAGGAGGTCATACAATTTCGGGTCGGCGGAACACTTGAGCTCGAGCTGGATGCCCTTGGGGACAACCTTGAGCGTCTTGACCGTGGCTCCTTCACGCTCGGTTTCATACTGGTGCTGCGAGATGTGGTCAGTGACCCAGAGTTCGCCACGGTCGCTGCGTTCCTTGAGCCCATCGAGCAGGGGGAAAAGAATGGTCTGTTTGAGCGGCCACATGTCCTGATAGCCCCAGTCGGGTGTAACGCGTTCTACTCCGTGGACAACCAGGTATTCCACCCCTTTGTCGCGAATCGCCTTGTCCGCCAGGGCGATCATCTCCTCGAACGTTTTCTGGTGATAGACCGCGCCGTGGCCCTGGAAGGGCGGACGGCTCACCAGGTGGTGTTTGGTGAGCAGTTCCTTCAGTTGATCGCTCGTGAGGTTCCACTCATTCGGACCCACGCCCGGCATTCCAAACGAGACCAGCCGGTTTTCTTTCCCGGGTTGGAGCTTGCGGACGATCTCGGCGCAATCGCCGATCTCGTGTTCGGCGTTGGCCAGGTCCTTGACCCCGCGATGGGTCATGGTGTGGTCGGCCAGCACCATTTTTTTGTTCGCCGCCACCTTGTCCCATTCCTTGGCCATGGTTTTGAACTCTCCCTTGTCCGGGCAGATATAGAACGTCGCCACCAGGCCACGCTTCTCCACTTCAGGTACAGCGACCTGGAAGTGACTAGGCCAGCTGTCGTCAAACATGAGCATGAATACGCCGGTGCGGTCGTCCTTCCACTTCGCGACTTGCGTGTCGCCTACGGCGGCGCGAGCGGATGTCACCGCGAGGAAGATAGCGGACAACAGACTGAATCCGGAAAAAAGATGGAGGGTTTTCATGAGCGGGTTGGATGGAAAGGTGGTGTGGTTTATTTTCGGGTTTGCCAAGGCAGGTCGATCTTACCGTCGACTACCGGGATTTCCTTTCCCTGCCAGATTACTTTCTCAACCCCGGCAGGAACGGCGAAGGCAAGCGGGCATTGGGCGGAAAGGTATGGATGGATCCAAGGATGGGTGATTTCCACGCTCACCTTCCCCACGCTTTTTTTCAGCACGGAAACATGGACGTTTTTGCGCGCCCACCACCACACCGACATGGCTCCTTGAGACGCGTACCAGGCATCGGGACGGCCCGCGAACTGCGCGGTGAAATCCTCAAACTTTTTCCAATCGGCGTCGGTTTTCCCGATCTGCCAGCTGTGTCCCCAAAAGTAGAAAATCGCGCCCTCCTTGGTCTTGGTCTTCTCCCAAACGGCTTCCAAAGGTTTGGAATTTCCGAAGAAGCCGTCCGTTTTCCACGTCAACGGATCCGTGATCGAATCGATCGTTTCCTGTGCGACGTTGGTGGTTCTTCCCGACCAATATCCCGCGGCTTCAACGCCACGGAGAACATAGTCCCCATCCACGTCATACGCGCGGGAATAGCCGTTCGGGTAAGCATACGAAATGACCGGATGCCCAAGCTTGGTTTCAAGAAACCTCCGCATGGCGCAGCATTCGTCCTTCACATTCTCCGGCGGAATCTGAGAGAGGAACGGATGATTGTAACCGTGCGAACCGATTTCCACATTCAGAGCCATCAATTTATCCACGAACTCGACGGCTTTTGAGTTGTGATTGATAAAGAAGGTAGGCCGATAGCCCTGCCGGTTGAGGATCTCCGCGCAGCGCAGGTCTTCGGGAGCGCCGTCGTCCCAAGTCGTCATCACCGCGATGCGTTTCCCGCCGGGAAACAACGCAAAGGTGGGCGGCTCTCCGCCAAGATTTGAGCCAATCATTTCCAACACGCCGGACTCCGGTTTGGCGGGATCCTGAGTGACCATGAGTTCACCGGGCACGTCCAGCGGCTTTCGAATTCGTGTCGCATTCCGGGTCAACACAACAGAGGGGTAGATATCCTTCGGCTCCGTAGTGATCTTTTTGAGGGATGAGTTCAGATAGAAGCTCCCCCCCCGCGGGACATTCGTTTTCCACTGGTCCATCGTCAGGATCATGTGTCCGCTACGGCCGTCGGCTCCTTCGAACGACGCTGTTCCCGCCTTCTTGAGAATGCCGGAGATCATCCAGTTACCGCCAGGGACTCCGGAAGGCACGATGATTTCTCCAGCAGTCACAGGAAGCTCGAGCGTGACGGGCTCCCAAGATTCCAACACCGTGGGAACGCGCTGCTCCAGGGTGATTTTACGAATCGACCACGTTTGATTCCAATTCCACAAATCGCCGTCCGGCTGCATGCGGACTCCGGCTGCGGGCGAAGCGATGTAGATCCAAAATTCGAAGCGTTTCGGGGAGTCTCCCTTGATGTCGAAGTTGGCAGCAACCTTGACCGAGGACTTGTCCTTGGTCAGCAGCATGATGCCGATGTCGCGATTCGCATAGCCGGCGGGTTGGTTGGACTCCACGACCCCGTGCCACCACCCGGCAGGGAGCGGTTCAGTCTTCCAATCGATGCCGGGGTCCTTGCCGCTGGCCTTGAAGGCGGCCGCGCAGGACTTGTCGAGAGTGACACCGGTCACCTCGCCCTTGTCATTCTTCAGAATATTGCCGCCCTCCGACTGTTCGGCCAAGAGTTGGATTTTATCACCCATCCGCTTGATGAGATTCGTTGCTACCGGCACCTGAGTGACGGGTAGTTCGGCCGCTTGGAGAAGGCCAAGCGACGTGACAGAGGAAAACAACATGCACAGCATCCGTAACGGACGCTTGCGAGGCGTTGAGAATTGGCAATGCATCATATTTTCAACAATTGATAGCGATCTGAAACAGGTTGGGATGAAAGCATTTATACTTGGTGCCTATTGTTTCAGCTTAAACAGCCCGACTCCACCCGCCCACAATTCGTTGGTATTGGGATTGAAACGCAGGACCAGTGCCCGGACGAAGGGAATGTCACCGGTGATTTCATTCCAAGTCACGCCGCCGTCGGTGGTCTTGTAAATGCCACCTTCAGCGTCGCCGCTCCAAACCGTTGAGGAAATCCATATCGTATTCGGATCCGTGGGATGCACTTCGACGCCGACAACCGAACGATCGTTTTTGAAATGGCTGACTTCGTTCCATGTTCTCCCCTTGTCCACACTGCGCCACAAGTTTTTGCCCGAGGCATAGACCGTGCCGTCCGCGGTCGTCATCACGTTGAACAGAAAGGGGTCGTTGGTGAAAACGGACTGCCAGGTTCCGCCGCCGTCTTCGCTGCGATAGACCCCGCCTTTCGCGCCGAAGCCGCCCCAGTAGATGCGTTGGGTGTTGGTCGGATCAATGGCCAGGCCATAGTACATGCGGCGGCTTCCCGGTTGGTTGGCCAGTTGTTTCCATTGATGGCCGCCATCTTCCGATTTGAAAACCCCTCCCCCGCTGTTGCCGTCCGCGGGATCCCCGTCGATTCCCAGATAGACAATCCTGGGATTGGATGGATCGACGGCCAGAGCCCTGGCATAACCGCGGCCCCACATGGTATTGGCGGTGGGAATATAGTCAGGCAACCCGGCGCTAGCGATTTTATAGCTTTTCCCCGCGTCATCACTGACCACGACCCGGTTGGGAAACTTGTCCCATGGACTGGCGGTCGCGATGATGCGATCCGTTCCGGCGATAGAGTTCACGGCGATGCGCCAATTGTGGCCGCTCAATTCGGTTGTGTGTTTCATCGGCCAGAGTTGTTTCCAAGTCTCGCCATTGTCCTCACTCATCAAGGTGCCTTCATCCATCGCTGTCGTGTAAACCCGCTTCCCGCTGAACCGGATATCGGTGATGCAGGAGATGTCGGCACCTTTCATCCGCTCATGCCAAGTCAGTCCCCCGTCATTGCTGAAGCAGGAACGCCAATTGGCGCTGACATAGAGCAGCTTCGGGTTCCTGGGATTGATGGTGAGATTGGTCGGGACGCTGAGCGTGGTATTAGCGCCCCCCTCAGGCATTGTTGGATCGCCGACATAGTCTGCCCGGATACTGGAGGAGTTTTTCCAGGTCGCCCCTCCATCGTTAGACAAGTAGAACGCACCACCCCAGCCGTTCCGGCCGATGGCATAGACATCCAGGGGATTGGCGTGACTGACTGCGACTTCAATGAAGGAAACGGAAGAGGGAAGATCTCCGGAAACCTTCTTCCAATTTTGTCCTTGGTCGGTGGACTTCCATATCCCGTCATTCCAGAATGTCGCATACATCACTTTGGGATCCGCCGGATCAAAACAAGCGCTTGAGGCTTTCTTGGGAGTGGACAGATCGACCCAGGTCGCGCCTTTGTCCTTGCTGAACACCAACCCTGAATCATGGGTCGAAGCGACGACCAGGGCGGGGTTCCGGGCTGACACAGCCACACTGTAAATCGAGCCTTGGGCCGGCTCTCCAAGCCGTATATTTCCATAACTCCGCAGGGTCTTGTCGGTGGAGAAATCGCGGAACGGGACCAGAACCGGCGCTTCAGCCGTCCCTGTTTTGCCATCCGCGGTTTTGGTCACCGCATAGGAAAAGGAGGCCAAGCTGGCCACCGCGGCCTGTTCAGGCAAGGGGCCGGAACAGGACATATCCAAACGGATGATCTTCGGCCATTCCGGTGTGGCGGGAACGGCTGCCGCCTTCTCCGGATTCTTTTTCACATATTCCGGATCGAGGATGAAATCCTGCCCTTTCAAAACGACATCGCGGACACTTTCATCAGCGAATAGGTCGCGCAGGTTTTTACTACGATAACTCAAGCCATCACTGGTACCGAGGGTGATGAATGAATCCTTGGGTGTAGATTTGTCCCCTTTGAAATTCACGCTCAATCCGACCGCATCTTCCGGTTTGAGGCCTGCGGGGTATTTCATGGGCATCCAGAAGCCGCCGAAATACTGCGCATCGACTTTCCCGAATTGGACCCGGATGCGGGTATTGTCCCCTGCGGCCATTTCCTTCGCATAGGAGACCTTCCAGGATTGTCCTCCATCCGTGCTCTTGAAAACCTTCCCCGCCGGGCTGGCGGCGTAAACGATGTTGCCGTCGGAGGTATCCACCGCCACCGACCGGATGCTTTTGCCTTTCTCACCGGTGATCCGCAGTTCCTTTTTTCGGGTCTGGGGAAGAACCGCCCAGGTCTCGCCACTATCGGAGCTTTTGCACAAGCCGTCTTCGGTCGCCGCATAGACGGTTTCCGGATTACCCGTGTCCACCGCTATGCTGAAAACGCCGTAGTTGACCAAGCCCTTGTTAATCATGCGCCAGTTGAGGCCGTGGTCCTCTGTCTTGTAGATACCGCCCACGTCACCTGCCAGATAGATCACACCGTCCCGCGTGGGATGGAAGGCGGCGGCATAATAGAATCCCCCGCCGCCCCATCCGGACGGTTCCCATTTCAAAGGGTTCCCATTCTCGGCGGCGCTCGAATGAGCGGGCATCAGGGCAACCATGGAAACGGCAAGGAAATGACCAAGCAGAGAAACAAGGCTATGGTGTTTTCGGTTTTTCATCGATGACAATTGATTGGAAAGCTTACTTGGTTGCGGCGAGAATGGTAATCGGGAGACCAATGGAGGCGACGAGACGGATGGCATTCATCCGATTCGCCGGTCACTGCTTGATCTTGTAAAGCCCCACGCAACCGGCCCAAAGTTCGTTAGTTTCCGGATTAAAGCGAAGAACCTGAGGTTTTCGATAGGGCAGGTTTCCGGTGATATCCTGCCAGGTGACTCCGTTATCAGAAGTTTTGAAAACCCCGTTATTCGAGCAAATCCAAAGGGTTTTAGGGTCCCGGGGATCCGCTTCAAGACCCATGATCTGCGCGGGTTTGGGAAAGCGGGTCACCTGCGTCCAGGTGTTGCCATGGTCGGTGCTGCGCCAGAGCTGGTTGCCCGGGCAATAAATGACGCCCTCCTTGGTCACCAGCACGTTGAAGATCCACGCCTCCTTGTTGAAGACATTTTTCCAAGTCACTCCGCCGTCCTCGCTGCGGTGGAGTCCGCCGCCCGCGCCGCAGGAGCCCCAGAAGATCCGCTTGGAATCGGTCGGATCGACCGCAAGGCCATAGAACATGCGGCGGCTTGCGGGCTGATTGGCAAGTTGCTTCCAGTTTTGCCCACCATCTTCCGATTTGAAAATGCCACCGCCCGACTTTCCTTGTGTGGCATCGCCGTCGAGGCCCATGTAGACCACCTTTGGATTGTTAGGGTCGACCGCGAGCGCGCGCGGATGCCCCTCCCCCCACATCGTATTGGCCGTTACCTTGTAGTCAGGCAAGCCGGAGGTGGTGGATTTGAATGTTTTGCCACCATCTTCACTGGTGACAACGCGTCGCAACGTGGTGTTCCACGGAGAGACCGTGCTGATGATGCGGTCAACGCCATTGACCGTCACTGCCGCCACCCGCCAGTTGTGACCACTCACATCCGCATCGTATTTCAGGGGCCAGAGCTGCTGCCATTTTTTGCCATTGTTCTGGGTCATCAAGGTGCCCTCGTCCATGGCGGTCGCATAGGCGCGGCCTTTGGTGAAACGGATGTCCGTGATGCAGGAAATGTCGGCCCCCCGCTCGCGCTCGCTCCAAGTGAGGCCGGCATCGCCACTCCATGCCGAACGCCAGTCGGCGCTGATAAACAGCTCCTTCGGGTTCAACGGATTGATGGCGATATTCATCGGGTGCCCGATCTCGGTCATCGGACTGGTGCCGGTGGGGTGCAAAGTGGGATTTCCCTCGAAGTCGACATTGAGTTTCGAGGATCTCGTCCAACTTTGCCCGCCGTTGGTGGAGAGAAAAACCGCCGAGCCCACGGCACAGACGTCGAGCGGGTTGACCGGGCTGACAGCGACCTCGCGGATGCTGGCATCCGGACCCACCCCTTCCGAAATGCGCGTCCAGGTTTTGCCGGTGTCGGTGGATTTCCAGATTCCATCTTTGCTAAACGATCCATACATGATGCTTGGATCGGTCTCGGCAAAAACGGCGCTTGATGCCTGTTTGGGAGTGGCGAGTTCGCGCCATGTTTTCCCCGCGTCCTCGCTCAGCACCAGGCCCGAATCATCCGTGGCGGCCACCACCAGTGACGGGTTCTTGACGGCAACAGCGACGGCGTGAATGCCGCCCTTGGCGGCGGCTCCGACACGGACGTTTCCATAGGTCTGCATGGCCTTGTCCTTGGTGAAATCCCGAAGCACCGTTAGAACAGGCTTACCATCCGCAGCACCACCGAGCGCCAGGAAGAACTTGCGGAACGAACCAACCGCTGCCTCTTTCATGTCCCCGCTGCAAGAGAAGTCCAACCGGTTCACCGCGGTCCAATCAGGATCGCCCGTTAGCCCCTTGGCGGCATCGGGGTTTTTCTTGGCATAATCCGGATCGAGGATGAAATCTCCGGCCTTGAGCACCACGTCCTGCCACTGGTCGTTTTTGAAAATATCGGTGATGTCCCTGCTGCGGTAGCTCACTCCCGCCTTGGTCTTGATCGTGACAAAGCAGTTTTTCTGTTGGACATTCCCGCCCTTGAAGGAAAAGCCGATGCCGGTGTATTCCTCGGATTTGACACCCTCCGGAGCCGCCAGCGGCAGCCACATCCCGCCGAAGAAGTTGGCATTCACCTTACCGAATTGGACTCGGAGGACATCGGCATCATCCGATTGCCCCTTCTTTTCGTAGGAAACGGTCCAAGTCTGGCCGCCGTCGATTGATTTATAAACTGTGCCCCCGGGGCTTGCGGCATAGAGGTTCGCGCCGTTGGTCGGATCCACGGCGATGGAGCGGGTGCTAACACCTCGCTCGGCGGTGATTCGGAGTTCCTTTTTGCCCGTGGCCGGGAGTAGTTGCCAATGCTCCCCGCCATCGATGCTTTTGTGCAAGCCTCCCTCGGTGGCGGCATAAACCGTCTCCGGATTCGAGCGGTCCACCGCCAATGAATACACCGCATAGTCAGTCAGTCCGGTGTTGATCATCCGCCAGGTCATGCCGTGGTCGGTCGACTTGCTGACTCCCCCCACATCCAGTCCCAGATAGATCACCCCGTCCTTGGACGGGTGGAATACAGTCGCCCAATACCAGCCACCTCCTCCCCACCCGCAAGGTTCCCACTTCTGAGCGGAATCGGCCGCTGGCTGGCTCTGGAGAGGAGAGATCAGCAGAAGGGCCATGCAGGCCGCGCTGAACTTGCTGCATAAGTTTCGACCGAAGGAATGGCGTTTGGGATTGGGATGGCAGGTTCTCATGGAAAAATGACCGAGTTTACGGGATCAGGAAGGTTTGCGTGAACAGTCGCATCTTGCACCTCAGCATTCGCGGGGACTCCGATGGCGACGGAATATATGATGACGCCCGACGTCCGCCGCCGTTCACGCTGTTTCGGGCTTTCATGGTTTTGGGTTATTCAGGTGATCCGTCTCGAACTCGGTCGCTGATAGGAATGAATGAATTGGAGACTATTCCTGTCGGCCGCAATGCGGAATTCAACCGGCAGCCGGATTCGCAGTAAATTCACGGCAAATTGTTCGAACAAACGAATTCTGCGCAAAATCCGAATGGAACGCGGAGTCCGTCTGGGAGCGATCACGAGTTGCGCGCCTACAAAGCCTCACACGCCTCCGGATTGCGGGAGCCGCACCGAATGTTGAAACAAAAAGATGTGTTTATAGGAACGAGACTGCAAATTGATATGATTCGGTGAATTCACATTGTAAATCCCAGTCCTGTCGCCTGTCCGCCAGTCGGGGCGAAAAAGCAAACCTACCTGGAGCGGATTCAGCCACACAGGCCCCTTTTTCAGTTGAACCACAATTACAAACCCATGATCGATATCGCTCCCCGCATATTCCTCGCCATCCTGTTCGCAACTTGCCCGCACACAACCGTGAAGGCCAGCGAGCCGCCAGCGCTCGAAAGCATGTATCAGGATGCCCCCAAAGGACTCCCCTCCGAAGCGGCCTGGGGTTATTGGAAGGCAGCCCCCACTTCGTGGATGATCGTCCATCAGCAATTCGTGACGCGCAGCCAGCAGGGCAATGTCGATGTCGTCTTTCTGGGTGATTCGATCACCAGGGGTTGGAAGCAGGTGGAGTCCACCAACTGGACCGAGTCGACCCCGCCGCTTCAAACGGTCAACTACGGTATCGGCGGGGACACCACGCGGCAGGTCATCTGGCGCATCAAGCATGGCGAGTTGGACGGCATCAAGCCGAAGCTGGTCGTGCTCATGATCGGCACGAACAACCTCTACGCCGACAATAACTCGGGAACCAACGAACAAATCGTCGATGGCGTGAAGACGATTTTCGGATTGATCCGGGAGAAATCCCCCGACACCCGTTTCCTGCTACTTGGCGTATTGCCCCGGGAGAGGAAATTCTGGTGTGATCGCATTGCTGTCCTCAATGGCTTGCTCGCCGCGTTGAACGAGCCCGGCCGCGTGCAGTTCCACGACGCGGGCGCCAAATTCATCGGTGAGGATGGGGAAATCAACAAAGAGCTGTTCAGCGCGGATCTGGTTCACCTCAACGCCGCCGGCTACGAGATACTAACCACCGCCGTAAAGCCGTTGGTAAAATCGCTCTATCAATAGGATCCGTGAAAAACCCAAAGCCTCACATGAACTTGCCACACGCCCGCATGAGAGCCCCATCGCAGGGGTTCGCGCTCGTCATCACTCTCAGTCTGATGATCCTGCTCACCATCCTGGCCGTAGGTTTGCTCTCTCTCAGCTCGATCTCCCTGCGCTCGGCGGCCGCCGGTGAAGCGGTGGCCCGGGCCAATGCAAACTCCCGGATGGCACTCATGCTCGCATTGGGCGAGCTTCAGAAAGCAGCGGGAGATGACCGCAGGATCACTGCGGACGGTTCGATTTCGGATGGAGCGAAGTATCCCAACACCCTCGGAGTCTGGAGGTCATGGTCTCCAAAACTTGCTGAAGATCCGCTGAAGGGCGCTCAAGACTACCAGGCGATCAAGAATGCTCCGGACCGTTTTGTCAGTTGGCTGACCTCCAGCGGCAGTCCCGCCGACCTTGCTAACAAGGACTGGGCCAAAACAGGAACTCTTGCGTCCCCCTTCGACCTGTTCACACCAAAGTCCGACGGTTTCCAGCTTTCTGGCTCCAAGGTCGATGTGCAGAAGGGCAAGCCGTCGGCAGGCACGATGGCCTGGGCAATCACCCAGGACGCCACACGGGCGAAAATCAATGTGGCCGGGCCGGAGGACAACCAGCGCCTCGCCAACGAAGATCTGCAAGCCCAGGCGCGGCCCTCGTTGGCCAAGTCCGGAAACTACAAACAACCCGCCGGCGACTGGAACAAACGCTCCGCCCGGGTGATCAGCATGGCGCAGGCGGAACTCGATTCCGACCTATGGAAGGGTGGCGCCACCAATCCCGAAGGTGCCGATTTCACCTCCCAAGGCCTTGGACTGCTCACCGATGTCGTCAATGGCGGTCTCAAGACCGACCTGAGTCTCGGCTTTGAAATGTCCGACGCGGATTTCAAGCAGGACACGTGGGGCACGTTCAAAAACCCCTTCCGGGCTGCGAGTGCCCCTCTGCTGGCCACTCCGACCAGCTACCAGGGACAACGTCCGCTTTTCAAACCGCTCACGACATCCGGCAGCGTCCATGTGGATCTCTCATTCAGCCCGGCCAACACGAGTTTCGAATTTCCAGCCGCCGCCGTCCCGACCTTCGACACGCTGCGTTCCTTCTTCCGCACGCCCTACCATTTATACAACACGCCCGACGGACCGACCGTCTTCGAGCGGGGAATGGATCACGTGGCATTGAAACAGGCCAGCGGAGGCATCCCCAGTCCCGGAGCCACGCCCCCCGCCCTGGCTTCCAAAACCAGCTATCGCCCCGTGCTCGACCGGATGATCTATCTCCTTAGTATCGGCGTGGGCGCGGACAAGGAGGTGCGTCTTATCATCACACCGATCGTAACGCTCTGGAATCCCTACAATGTGGCATTGGAAATCGAAGGGGCGGTGGCCTATCCGTGGATCGACGTGCCGTTCAGAACCGACTGGACCTTCTACAAGGCCGGCGCCAAGGAGGGAGTGAGGAGCCACGGGCTTTCACAAATTATGTCCTCACAGTTCATCGCCCCACCCATCCAACACGGCCGGACCATCAATCCGTATTTCTTCGCCTCGATCACAGCCGACGGAAGTGGCACGGCCGGAGCCGGGCAGTCCATCCGCTTCAAGCCCGGGGAGGTCCGGGTGTTCGCACCGGCCAACCAAACCGATGTCGAATACATCACCTCCAACTCGATCCGCAAGCGGACCCTTGCTCTCAAGCCGGTGACCGACCCCAACCAGCTTTCCGCCCGTGGCGGATTCGCCGTCCCCATGAGAAACGTAATGAACAACACCATTGGATTTTCCCGTCCGATGGCCCTGACCGATTCCGTGGAGTTATCCTTCATCCCCAGCACCACCTACGACTACCCTTTCTCCGTTGGACTTGAGGACGCCACCCGCGCCAAACTGGCCAATCCGACGGATGCTGATCGCGGCCAGTTGGTGTCCGACATCCAGACGATCAATTTCTCAGTGTCCGGCGCAACCGCCTCCATGAAATCCCCCGTCCTCGCCTATACCGACCTAACCAACCCGGCAACGAGGCAACCCTTCGGCATGATCGAGACCTATCACCGGGTGGCAAACGACATTTCATCGAGCCGTCGATCCGACCTCGTTTTCACCATCAATCCGCGCCAGCCGTTCATCAACCGCTATCTCACCACCGGAAGCTTCCAGGCAGGTCCTCATTATGAAACTCGCATGACCTCGATCTCCAGTTTCAACCAAGTGATGCAAACCACCAACGGCGGCCGCTCTTCTTTTTACGGGCGTTCCAACAACTCACTCACCGGCGAGTCCGAGCTCTCCTTTTTTGAGGTTCCGCAATCCCCGCTGCTTTCGCTCGCCGCCTTCCAGCATGCCGACGTTTCCGGCACCTCGTATTCCACCGCAAATCAGTTAGGAAACAGCTGGGCGAGCGCCTATCTGAAAAAGGAGGCCGCTGCGGAGAAAATCAGCGCGGGAAGCGGCGGAACCGGCCAAGCGACCTACAACCGGGCCGAGATGCCGGTCTATGATTATTCATATCTCGCCAACGAGACATTGTGGGACTCCTTCTACTTCAGTGGTGCTTCTTCCTCACTCAAACCCGGCACGAGCACCGGTTCTCCTTCCGTCTGGAATAGCGCCGTCGCCAACATCACCACCAGTTACAAGAACACCCTCACGGAATTCATCGATGATCCCCAAAGCAAGCCGCTGCGTAATCCCCGGATGGCGTTCCGTTCCGGAAACTCATCCATCACCGATCTCAAGGCCGATCTGGTGAAACCCGAAGGCTGTCTCAAACTCGCAGCCCATCTCTCCATGGACGGAGCCTTCAATATCAACTCCACCAGCGAGAAAGCATGGATCGCGTTTCTCAGCGGCATGCGGGACCGGAACTTCACGGTCCGCAACGGCAGCCCGCCGGCTGCCGGCCAAACCGCGTTTTCCCGATTCCGCAACCCCATCGGCACCGATTCCAACCACTGGATGGGCTTCCGGTCCCTATCGGACAGCCAGGTGGAGGAGCTTGCGAAAAAAATCATCCTCCAGGTCAAAGCCCGCGGGCCCTTCCTATCGCTCGGGGAGTTCGTGAACCGACGTATCGATAACAGCAGCCTGGCGCTCAGCGGTGCCATCCAAACCGCGATTGATAGCTCCAACATCAACCAAAGCGCGCTCTACGATCCCTTCGTCACCAGCGGCTACCCGCCCAATGGCAAAGCCAACATCGTCCCCGCGAACACCGGCGTCGGCATTCCTGGCTACCTGACCCAGGCGGACGTCCTGCAATCCATCGCGCCGGTGATGGCCGCCCGCTCGGACACCTTCACCATCCGCGCTTACGGCGAAGCGAAGGATGCCTCCGGCAAGGTGACTGCCACCTCGTGGTGCGAAGCCGTCGTCCAGCGAATGCCCGAATTCTTGGATAAGGCCAATCCCTCTTATGCCACGATGGCGGAACTGAATCCGGTCAACCTCAAATTCGGCAGGACGTTCTCGATCGTCTCATTTCGTTATCTTTCCAATCAGGAAGTCGTCAACTGAACGAGAATCCCCAAGCTGTCCCATGAAACCCATCCACACTTTGATCCGGCTGCTGGCAATCACTCTGGCAGCTCCGTTCCTCTGTCTCCCGCTTCATGCCATCCCGGTCAGCGTCCTCGCCTGGGACGATGGGATCGCCGGAATGCGCCTCGCCCTCGGCGACGCCAAAGGCAGCAGCGTCATCGAATCGATGCATCCCTCCAAGCGCACCCGGATCTACCAGCTAACCGCCGGGGAGAAACCGCTGGTCGTCCAAGCCCTCGATAAAAAGGACCCCGAAGGCAAGCCATACTGCAACGAGATCAAGATTCCCGAAGCCGTCAAGCAGGCCCTGCTGGTGATCCTTCCCGACGCTAAAGCCCCCACCGGTGTGCGGCTGTATGTTCTCGATGACGACACCGCGAGTTTCGCATGGGGCAGCACCCGGTTCATCAACACCACCGGCCGGGAACTGGTCTTCGAGTATGAGAAAAAGCCCCTCGCGCTACCCGCTTCGTGGAATCCCGTGCAAGCCGACCCCGGCGGCAAAACCCGCAACATGGAGGTGAAATTCTTTTTTCACGATGAGCCGGTTCGGGCGTTCTACTCCGGCATCTGGGAATACAACAGCGAACTACGGATGCTCGTCTTTCTGGTTGGCGGCGATAATCCGCAGTTGGTTTCCGGCGATGACCCGCGGTCGGAGCCAATCTCCTTGAAAATGATCCCTGAGGACCGTAGGCTCGTGAAAAAAGGAGCCCCGGACGCGGCCGGCAAGGCAAAAGCCTCAAAGTGATCCCCTCGCCTTCGGCGGACGCTTTTCGATCGTCTCATTCCGTTACCTCTCGATCAAGGAACTGCTTTTTGAATAAAATTCTCCATGATACTCCCATGAAATCCATCCTCGCTGCGGGCCGGTTGCCCGCCACCGCCTTTCTCGTTTCATTGCTTTGCCCCGCATTGCAAGCCGTCCCGGTGAGGGTGCTCGCATGGGATGATGCGATCGCCGGAATGCGCCTCGCCCTCGGCGACGCCAAGGGCAGCAGCGTCATCGAATCGATGCATCCTTCCAAGCGCACCCGAATCTACCAGCTAACCGCTGGGGAGAAACCTCTGGTCGTCGAAGCCCTCGATAAAAAGGACCCCGAAGGCAGGCCATACACCAACGAGATCAAGATTCCCGAAAGAATCAAGCAGCCCCTGTTGGTGATCCTTCCCGACGCTAAAGCCCCCACCGGCGTACGGTTGTTCGTACTCGATGACGACACCTCGAGCTTCGCCTGGGGCAGCACCCGCTTCATCAACGCCACCGGCAAGCAACTGGTCTATGTGCAAGAGAAAAAAATCGTGCACCTACCATCCTCATGGGATCCGGTGCAAACTGACCCCGGTGGAACCACCCGAAACATGGAGGTGAAATTCTATTTCCACGATCAACCGGCCCGAGCTTTTTACTCGGCCATCTGGGAGTATAACACGGACCTTCGAATGCTTGTTTTTCTTTTGCCGGGCGAAGATCCGCGCTCGGGCCCCGTGGCCATGAAGATGATTCCCGAGGACCGCAGGCTGGTCCTTGCGGCGAAGGAAGCCTCCGCGAAAGCAGATGGCACGCAGCCATGAATTTGCCGCCCATCTCCTTTTTCAAAATGGTCCGTAGTCATCCTGCTGGGAAATACTGATCAATCACAGACTGAAATTGTTCTGTCAATAGACCCGCTCAAAACCCATTCCTTCACCCATGAATGCGGCCCTCATTCGTGCCATCGTCTCCAAACCCAATCGCTTTCGTGGAAATCAACTGCTCTCCATTCCTCGCTGCCGTCCTGACCGCGGCATGCCTTTTTTACCCGTCCGCGGCCCAAGCTCAGACGGCACCGATCCGGATCATGCCGCTGGGGGATTCGATCACGGACGGCTCGTCCTTCGACTCCCCTGACGGCAGCGGCGGCTACCGCGGGCGGCTCTATTCACTGCTAACCACGGCGGGCTACAACGTCGATTACATCGGCTCGCAGACGATCAACAGCTCGCTCATTCCCGACCAGAACCACGAGGGACACAGCGGCTGGCGGATCGACCAGCTCGACTCGAACATGGCCGGCTGGCTCGCCAGCATGGCCGACCCGGATGTGGTGCTGATGCACATCGGCACGAACGATTTCGGGCAAAATGTAGACACCGTGAACGCGATCAACCGGCTCGACGCGCTGATCCTGAAGATCGCCACGCTGCGACCCTACACGCACATCATCGTCACCAACCTGATGGCGCGCGGCGAGCCACAGAACACGAATCTCCAGAACCAGTTCAATCCTTACGTGCAGGCGCGGGTGGATGCCCACGCGACGGCGGGCCGGCGCGTGACGTTCCTCGACATGCGCTCGGTCGTGCCTCTGTCCGACATGCCGGACAACCTGCACCCGAATCAAACCGGCTACGACAAGATGGCGAACGCCTGGCTCCCGGCGATTCAGGCGGTCATTGGAACGGAAGGCGACAACGTCCCACCGGCAATCACCCGCGCGCTGGGAAATCTGGACCGGACGCATGTGGCATTCACTTTCAGCAAGCCCGTGGCGGACTCGGCGGCCACTGTTGGAAATTTCGCGCTCAGCGGCGGACTCACGGTCTCGGCGGCGATGCTCGATGCGAGCAAGCGCGTCATCACCCTAACCACGAGCGAGCAGGCACCTGGCGGAAACTACACGGCCACGGTGAACGGCGTGGTGGACCGCACGGCAGGTGCGCTCGCCCTGCCGGCTAACACCACGGTGAATTTCAACACAGCCATTCCGCGCGGCTACCTGAACCATGTGCCGGAATCCGCAGGCTACACCCTCGCCTACTCGCTGGATATCCCCTCGCTGGCAAACTATGGCGCCAGCGCGGTGCCTTATGCGGTGGACAACCGCAATGGCATCGGACCGTTCACACGTGTTGCCTATTATCTGGAACTCCAGACTACGAACGGCGGCTTGCAGTATGTCTGGACCTCGGTGGATGCCTTCACGACGGATGTGGAGAAAATCGGAGTGCCCACACTGACATCGGGTGCGTCGTTTCAGCAGGGTGTCACGGGAATGAATGTGGTCTCGAATGCGCCGGGAATCACCACGGGCACCGGGCTGGCAGGGCAGATCGAGTTCTGGCCGACCAACTACACCGCGACGAATTCCGCGGGCGTGGCGGGAGCGAGCAACTCGTTTTATGACTTCGGCGACCAACCCACGACCGGCAGCTACGGCTCCATGCAGATCCATAACGTTGGCGCCGGACAGACCGTATTCAGTTTCAACAACTGGGCTGGCAGCGGCCTCCAAGGCGACGTCGATCTCGGCATCGGCAACGACCCGGCACCGGTGAACAGCGGACTCGACTGGACCTTCCACCACAATGCCGCCGGCTATACCGTGAAGACCCTGCAGGTGCTCGTACAAACCACCGGCGACATCACCAAGCCGACACTGGCCTCGGCGACAGCGACCTTCGGGCGCGCCCAGGTCATCGTCCGCTTTTCAGAGCCACTCGCAAGTGCGTCGTTGAAGTCCGAAAATTTTTCGCTCGATGGCGGAGTTTCCATTCTCGGCATGACACTGGCGGCCAACCAGCGAGAAGTGATTCTGCTCACCACCAGCCAGCCCGCGGGCACACCGCTCACACTCACCGTCAGCGGCGTCCGCGACAACTCGGCCGGAGCAAATCTGATTTTGCCCGGCTCGACGATCTCCGTTGCCGCTCCCGCCCTGCCGGCGGAAATCGTCGCCAATGTCGGCGCGGCCGCCAGCGGCTATCAACTCGTCGCTTCCATAGACATCCCCGTCACCGGCAACTTCAATGCCTCCAACAGCGCCTATACCTTCGATGAACGCTCGGCACCGGGAGCATTCAGCCGCGTCGCCTATTATCTTGAAACGCAGAAGTCCGGCCAGCCGGTCCAGTATGTCTGGACTTCCATGGACGCATTCACGATCAACAAGGCGAAGCTCGGCATCCCCACGCTCGCAACCGGCGCAGCCTTCCAGCAGAACGTCACCAATCTCAATGTGCTCTCCAATGTCGCGGGTGTCGTGAACGGCACGACCGCGGCGGGCGGCAACATCGAGTTCTGGCCCAACAGCTATAGCCAGGCAAACGCCCTCGGCGTCCCAAACGCCAGCGCCGCGAACTACGACACCGGCGACACGCGCACCACCACGGCCAGCACCGGCTATGGCTGCATGCAGGTGCACAATCACGACGCGGGGGCTAACCAGACAGTCCTCGCCCTCAACCGCTTTGGCCAGGACGGCCAGGCGCTCGACATCGGCATCGGCAATAACCCGGCTCCGGTCAGCGCCGGGGTGGACTGGACATTCGCCAGCAACGCTTCCGGCTACAGCCGCCGCATCCTTCACGTCCTTGTCCTGCCCGGAACGACCACGGATGCCCTAGTGATCGCCAATGTGCCGGAAGCAGCGAACTATCAGTTGGTGTATTCGTTGAATCTTCCCACGACCGGAAATCTGGTGAGCGGCACCGGATTCACCAACTACACGGTGAACAACAGCGCCGATATCAACGGATTTTCACGCGTCGCTTATTACCTGGAGCTACAGAAAACCGGCGATGCGCAACCGCGCTTTGTCTGGACCTCGATGGACGCCTTCACCACGAGTGCCAGCCGCACCGGTGTGCCCACCCCCGCCTCCGGCGCGGTGTTCCAGCAGCCCGTTGCCAACATGAACGTCGTGTCGAATGTCGCGGGCGTCGTCAATGGCACGGGCATCGCCACCGGCAACATCGAGTTTTGGCCGACGAACTACACGGCCCCGGTCACGGCGGGCATCCTTCCCGGCAACCCGGGCAGCAGCACGAACTACGATTTCAACGATACCCGCGCCACGACCGGCACCAGCGGTTCCATGCAGGTGCACAATTACGGCGCGGCACAGACGCTTTTCGCGATCAACAACTGGGGTACGGCGGCGAATTCCGCGAACACCCTCGCGATGGGTATCGGCAACAATCCCACCGCCGGAGCGGCCCCGGATTACACCCTGACCAACAACGGCACTTCCTGGGATCTGCGCCGTATCCTCCACGTTTACGTGCTTCCGGCAAATTCCGACACGACCGGCCCGATCGCCGTCAGCGCCAAGGGCTCGACCACACTCAACCGCCTGGTTGTCACCTTCAACGAAATCGTCGCCGATGCTGCGGCAGTGCCCGCGAATTTCAGCATTCCCGGCCTAACCGTCACCGGTGCGGCGCTGCTCGGCGGGCAAAAGGAAATCGCCATCACCACCAGCGCCCAAACGCCGGGTGCCGTCTATACGGTGAATGTCAGCGGGGTGCGCGACCGCTCTCCTTCAGGCAATCCCACCCTGCCGGGTGCATCGACCCCATTCACCGCCTATACGGCCCCGGCGATACTTGCCAACATCCCCGAAACCAACGGCTACAAACTTATCCAGAAGCTCGCCATCCCCACCGCCACGCCACAGTGGAATCTCAATGCCATTCCTTACAGCATCGACGAATCGCGCTATGGGGAGCAACTCTTCGACCGCGTCGCCTACCTGATGGAACTGGATGGAAACTGGGCCTACGCCTCCTTCGACCGCCACACAAGCGCGCTCTCGAAAGTCGGCGTGCCGACACTTGGCGTCAGCCCGACCGCCCTTCAACAAAAGGTCACCAATCTCAACGTCGCCTCCAACGTTGCGGGCATCGTCACCGGCACCAACCTCACGGGCGGAAACATCGAGTTCTGGGGCGGCGACTACTCCGCCGCCAACGCGTTGGGCATTCCTAACGCCAGCGCCACGCTCTACGACTTCGGAGATACCATGTCTTCCGGAGGCGGCCACGGCTGCATGCAGATCCACAATCACACCGCCAGCCAGACGGTTTTGTCCTACACCAACTGGGGATCAACTGGAGGTCAAACCAGCGGTCTTGGCATCGGCAACAATCCCACCGCCGGCAGCGCGGGACAAGGCGGCACGCAAGCTCCGGATTGGACATTCACCGCCAGCGCCACGAATTACACCACGCGGAATCTCTACGTACTCGTCCGCCCCGGCGGCAGCGCCAGCGGAACGGCACCGGTCTTCTATTCCCATCCCGTTTCACGAACCGTGACCACCGGCGGGGCAACGACGCTCACTGCGATTATTTCGGGCACCGGGCCGTTCACCTATCAGTGGAGGAAAAACAGCAGCCCCCTGCCCGGCCAGACAAGTCCCTGGCTTGAACTGCAAAACATCAACGTCACCGATGGCGGAGGCTACGATGTGGTGGTGACCGGTGCCAATCTGGTATCCTCGACGAGCCTCACCGGAGTGATCAGCGTGAACACACCGCCAGGCTTTACTGGATACATCTTCAGCGCCTCCAAAAACCAGGCCACGACCGTGCCCTCCGGCAGCATTCTGTCACACGCTTCGGACACGGACGGCGACACGCTTGCCATCAGTGGCGTGAGCGCCTCCAGCACGCAGGGCGGCACGCTGGCGCTCGTTGCGGGTGGTATTCTCTACACCCCGGCGGCAGACGTCACCGGCGCTGACAGTTTCACTATCACCATCTCCGACGGCCGCGGCGGCAGCGTCACCGGCACGGTGAATGCCACGCTGACCGACGGCACCAACCCGGGTGCAAATCAATCAAGCCTGGTCATCAATGGAAATGGCACGGTCGATGTGCTGTTCTACGGAATTCCCGGAAACAGCTATGAAATCCAACGCAGCACCAACCTGATCGATTGGGACTGGCAGCAAACCATCAGTGCGGCAGCCGACGGCACCCTGCCCTTCCACGATCCGACACCGCCGGCCGGGACCGCATTCTACCGCAAAACCCCATGAAACTTCTTGCCTTCGCCCTCTGTTCGCTCTGCACATTCGCCCGCGCCGATTTTCAGCCCGGAGAACCCTGGCCCGACGACAAGGGCACCCACATCAACGCCCACGGCGGCGGCGTGATGTTTCATGGTGATCGCTATTACTGGTTCGGCGAGCACAAGATCGCGGGAGAGGCGGGCAACTCCGCGCATGTCGGAGTCCATGCGTATTCCTCAAAGGATCTCCAACACTGGAAGGACGAGGGCATCGTGCTTTCCGTTTCGCAGGATCCTGCCAGCGAGATCGCCGAAGGCTGCATTCTCGAACGCCCGAAAGTGATCCATAACAGGAAAACCGGAAAGTTCGTCATGTGGTTCCACCTCGAACCCGCCGGCATGGGCTACCAGGCCGCGCGCAGCGGAGTGGCCGTGGCGGACAGGATCACCGGTCCCTATCAGTATCTCGGCAGCATGCGCCCGAATGCCGGCGTCTGGCCGGACAACGTGCCCGCCGACATGAAAAAACCGCTCGCAAAGGAAGAGGCGGACGCTCTGGCGGAAATCCCCATGAAGGGAAGCCCCGTTCCCGGCTACCCGGAGAATCTGATCTTCCGCCGCGACCACGCCGGCGGCCAGATGGCCCGTGACATGAACCTCTTCGTCGATGACGACCTGAAGGCCTATCAAATCTATTCCTCCGAGGAAAACGGCACGCTGCACCTCTCGGAGCTGACCGATGACTATCAGAAACCGGCCGGCAGTTACATCCGGATCTTTCCCGGTGCCTTCAACGAGGCGCCGGCGATGTTCAAGCGGCAGGGGAAATACTTCCTCATCAGTTCCGGCTGCACCGGCTGGGCTCCGAACGAAGCCCGCCTCGCCATCGCCGACTCCATCCGCGGACCCTGGAAGGCATTGGGAAATCCCTGCGTCGGTCCGGCGGAACGCACGAAGACCACCTTCGATTCGCAATCGACCTGCGTGCTCCCGGTTCAAGGGAAACCGGATGCCTTCATCTTCATGGCCGACCGCTGGTCACCAAAAAACGCGATCGACGGCAGCTACGTCTGGCTGCCGCTGCGATTCTCCACGGACGGCAAGCCCTTCATTGAATGGATGGACCGCTGGGACCCGGGCATTTTCGATCGATGACGTTCACCTTATCCCATTGGTAAGGTCCCCGCATGGTAAAATTGCGGAACTCGTGGTGCTTCATCCTGCCGGGAAATACCGGTCAATGGCAGGCTGGACCGCGTCAGCCCGAATCACGTCGCTGGCCGAGCGGTGCAGGTAGTAGATGCCATACGGAGGGGCGTCCTGGGCAACGGCGGATGCTCCGAACCAAATCCATTGGGATATTGCTCTTTTGATTTGACCAAAGCGTGGCCGGTAACCCGTGAAGGATTGTTCACGGGGATGTCACCACCAGCCTGACAAATTTTTGAGGCAGCCCCGTCACCCGCACCTTCAGCCGGATAATGGAATCTCCCGTGAGGGCATCCGGCGAAAGAGTCTCCGTAACGTCCGGCGTCATGATCTCCCACGAGCCACTCTCCAAATCCGCGGAAGCCTGAAGATTGACGGTGACGCCGGTTGCCGCGGCATTTCTGTGATAGGTCAGATCGAGATAGGCGTTCCCATTGAACGTCTCCATACTCGCTGATGGAAGAACGGCTTGATCCGCAGAGGTCATGGGAACCGCCGGATTGATGTTGAACAGGTATTTGAGCAGGTTGGGCACTCCATCGTTCTGCGGGGTCGCCGTCATACCGCTGACTTCCGGCAATTCGAGTTGCTGCGGGGTAAAGTGAATCCCCGCCCATTGATTGTAGGAGGTCTGGACCGTCAGCCACGCGGGATCGCTGGTCACCGTGCCTGCCGGATTGGTCACCGTGACGCTATAATTTCCCGCCTGCCCCAACGTGACATTGTTGAAGGACAAAGTGGCGGCAGTCTGGCCGGGAAGCGGTTTCCCATTAAACAGCCATTGATAGACCGGAGCTGTTCCGCTCGCGCCGACGCTCAAGGAAGCGGTTCCGCCCAAAGCGACATCCTGATCCTGTGGTTGCCCCGTGATGCCGGGTGCGACCCATTCAATTGCCTGGAATACTCCCCTGCCTCCGGTCCCGAGAAAGACCTTGCCGTAGTTCTGGCGGTCTCCCGAAAGGGCGGTGACTCCTTCGATGGTGGGATTGGGCAATTTCACCCAAGTGACGCCGTAGTCGTCGGATCGATAGATGCCAGGAACGCCGCCCTTGTAGCCGCAGATGAAGACGCCGTAGCCGGTTCCGGTTAAAGACTTCCCGAAGCTGACGGCGGTAACTTTTCCGATGCCGCCAATCGTCGCCCAGGAGACCGCGGAGTTGGTTGAACGCCAGAGACCGCCACCTTGGTTGTTGTAGGTTCCGTCATCACAGAGCCAGACATCGCCCCCGGCGGGACAAGTCGGCGACACCGGAGCGGCGACGAGCTGCGGGGTCCTCATGTTATAACTATTGCCGTTGCCGACGGTGGAAACCTGTGTCCAGGTAACTCCGTTATTGGTGCTACGGTAAATGACATGGGACGCCCCCCCGAAACTGCCGATGTAAAAATAGCCGTTAGCCCTGTCGGCCGCGAGTGGTTGCCCCGATAGGCCCATACTGTTGCCATTGGTATAAATCCCGGTGATCTGCGAAGCCGGGGCACCCGTGGACACCGTCCAACTGACACCGCGATCCTTGCTGTAACGCGGGGCCGCGTTGATCGACATCCACACCATGAGATTCGGATCGGTCGCCGACACCGCAACCCGGCCGCCCGAGAGCGCGGTGCCCCCATCGTAATAGTTCGGACCTTCCTGAGGACCGCCGCCGACGTTGGAAAGCGCCTTCGGGTAATTGTTCCAGATCATCTCGCCGGCCGGCAGATTGTCGGTTCCACCGTCACCTTCGATCCAGGTCGTATTGGTACAGGCATAGACACCCACTGGAAACACGGTGGTATTGGACACCGCCCTACGACGCAATTCCAGCGAGGCCGAGGTGATTGAACTGACACTGCTCAGGTCGAACTTCAGGTAGATCCAGCGGCTGCGGTCCACGATGCCATAGGCATAACTGAGAGCAAGCGACGTCGAATTGCCATAATTGGTTGTGAACGCCCCCCCCCACACATGGGTGTCAGCGGTGGGAGTCAGCGCCGTGACTCCATCAATGATGAGCTTGGGCCTAGCGGTGGTATCAACGGCCTCCCTGGAATCGAAGGACAACTGATTTCCCGAATAATCAGGGGCATTGCCCGAAGCCACCACCAGAGTCACCGTATTGACGCCTTTGGCTTTTTGCCTGGCCAGATAGGTGCCGACGTCCCAGGTTTCCACTCCCGCCGTCGCACTGTTAGTCACGGTTCGTGCGGCAATTTGTCCGAATTTCAACCAGGTCAGACCGCCATCGGAGGAAACCGCCCCGCTACCGGTGCTGCCTGAGGAAGCGACCCAGCCGCGAGCCCAGACGTTGGGATCGCTTTCGCTGAAATCCAGACCCGTATTGTTGCCACCGCTGAGATTTCGAAAGCTGTTCCCGCCGGCTCCGCTCGGGCGAACGGTGGTATCGGCATAGCGGAAGCCACCCACATCGGACACCCCGGTCATGAGTTGCGGGCCACTCGGGGAGGTCTTGATATCCAGCACCACGGTTTCCTCCTGTCCTTTCTGGAGGGTATACCACCAGGCGCCGGGATTGGTGCCCATCGCCTGGGCATTGCCCGTTCTCGATACGCCGAAGAAATCGCCCAGCCAAAGTTCATTGGAATTCGCCGGATTCACCAGCAGCGTCGCCGTCGATCCAAACCAATAACCGGTCATGGATGGCGTGCCATCCGGTTCCCTCCTGGCATGATTCGAGGATGTCACGGGGCCTTCATTGAAAGTGGTGCCCTGTGCGAACCAGGATGCACCGCCATTGTTGGAGCGCCAGAGTTTTCCCGAACCCGACTGGGCTTCCGCGATATAGACGGTATTGCCGGTGGCGTCATTCGGGTCCACGGCCACCCCGTGATAGGTGATGGACGCAGTCGGTGAAGGCAGGATTTCCAAGGTTCCACCGCGAGTCAGTTTGGCGACCCCGGCAGTGCCACCGCTCACGTAGAGCGTTCCATTGCCGGTGATTTGCGCGCGCCTGGGCGCAAGGAGAGAGGCCCCTGTCACCTTGCTCCAGGTGGTGCCACCGTCAGAGCTTCGATAGACACCACCCACCGTCGCATCGTTGACTCCGGCATAGGTGATCGTACTCGTTCCGTTTTTGTCGCAGACCACAAAAGTGACTCCCGCATTGGCCAGTCCGAAGGGGACGGACGCGGCGGGGATCTGGGTCCATGTCCATGAGTCGCCGCTTTTCACCCCCTTTTGCAGTCCGTCCAATACCGACCCATACCAGACAATGTTGGAGTCGTTGGGGTCCACCGCCAGGCGTTCGCCGCAGGCCCTGTAAGAACCATTGCCGGCCATCCGGATGGTCGTATTAATTTGAATCCATGTGCCCCCCCTATCGGCAGAGGAAAAAATGCCGCGCAATGCAGAGGTGTATTGCGAGCCCGCACCGACATAAACCCGGTCGGCATTGTTAGGATCGGTGCCGATGCCATCCACGCTCATCAGCCCACTGGCACCGGCCGTTCCATAGGGAACCATGGTATCGCTCAAGGAAATCCAGGTGCCGTTGATGCCGTCCGCCGCGGGCGACCAACGGAAGGCGCCACCCACGTCACTGCGGCAATAGATGGCACTGCCATTCGAATTGCTCACCAATCCGGTGACGTAACCGCCGCCGCCGAGCGGAACGGTCGACCAGGGGCCTGTCGCAGCATTTGCCAGCCCGCTGGATAAATGCGCGATCGCGCAGAGACCGACCGCCCGAATGAGGGTTCTGCGCATTTGTTCCGCCAATGTTCGACAGAGGACTGCGGTATGCGTGAACGGAACAGGCCCACACCCAAGGGAAGCCAACATCGTTTGAATCATCAGGGTCGATAGGTTTCCGGATGGAAAATACATGGGTCGATGAATTTCGGACTGAAACGAAAGCCATTTACGCGATCCTGCCAGACCGAACCAACAGACGCCGTGTCCGTTCAGTGCAGGTCCGGGGTGGCAATCGCACTGTCATATTCGACCTTGGACACCAGCCGGCAGGAGCCGTCCCAGAACACCATCGCCGCCTTGTCCTTGCCAAATCGGTTATAGGCGCGGGAGGCAGTCCCGACGAGGTGCCAGTCGTAACTGCTGGCGTACATGCAGCGGGAGGAAAGGTAGGTGATCGCCGATATGGAAATCGGCGCGCCGACACTCCCCCAACTCGCGTTGTTCACCGTGCTGCCTCCGACCGAGGCCAGCAGTGGCTGGACATTATAACCGATTCCGCCCATGGCATCCTGAGTCTTCGCCTTCCCCTTCGCCAGCTCGGTCTTCTCGAAGCCTCCGCAAACGAAGGGGGCGTCCTTGTATTTCGTCAGCAGATAAGTCCACTGGTCCATTCCGTCCCGGCTCTGGTTGAGAGCCTGGGTTTCCAACTCGGGGTATCCGATGTTCGGTGCAATGTGGTTGATCCAGATGATGCCGCGGCCACCGAGACCGCCACCATCCGCGCCCTCATCCCCTCTCGGGATGTAGCCATTGTGGTCTTGAGGATACATGAGCGTCCCGGCTGCGAGTTGACGCATGTTTTCCAGGCTTCTAGCCATCTGTACCTTGCGCATCGTGAATCGATAGCCGGTAAAACTCAGGGCTGCCAGAACGGCGATGATGACGATAACGACCAGCAGTTCCACCAAGGTGAAACCGCGGCGAAGGGGTTTGTCCCGGATCGTGGAACAATGGCACATCGGGGTTTTAGCAATGAACGAAGATTTCATGGGTTTGATGAATGGTTCGGCTCGAATTTCGCATCCGATCCGCCTCATGGGATAAGCGGCAATCCGGTCGGACGCAAAGCGGAAGTCATCCGGCAATCAGATTCACGGCCAATTGTTTAGACAAATGACTTCTGCGGAAATTCGGTTCATGGCGCGCTGACGCGGAGACGGATGAACCGGGGGCCGACCTCCGACGGGGGGCGGATGTCCATGTTTAAAAATCGTTAGACACCTCCACGATGTAAGCTAGGTCGGAGGCGGTCTTGCTCCGCGTGGAAGCGAGGGAGAAACTGCCATCCACCCATTCCCCTTGTTGCGGAGGCGGACTGGCAAGCTTCCGATTCATTGCCATGGCATATTCCATCAGATTGGAAAAGCCATCGGGATCGTCGCCCCCACGGCACCGTTTATCTCGAATCAAGCGACGGCATCTTTTACGGACAGAAACGATAACCGATTACCTTTTCTCTGCCGCGTAGGCGCGGGCGAGCAATACGATGGGATGAGTGACTTGCGGCGCGCTGAAACCGGCTTTGCCGGCGCTAGCGGCGCGGAGGCCGGTTTCGAGCTGAAGATGGCAACCCGGGTTGGCGGTGGCGACGATGCGGGCACCCGTGGCGAGGACGTGGCCGACTTTGCGCTCCTGCAGTCGCCCGGCGGTCTCGGGTTGCGTGATGTTATAGATGCCCGCGCTGCCGCAGCACCATTGGGACTCGGCGCACTCGCGGAACTCAACGCCGGGGAGTGATTGGAGGATGGCACGGGGCTGGGCGCTGACTTTCTGCCCGTGGCAGAGGTGACACGACTCGTGATAGGTAACCGTTGAGACGTCGGCCGTGGAGGTGGGTTTGCGGAAGCCGATTTCGACGAGGAATTCGTGGATGTCCTTTAGCTTGCGCGACCACGCGGCGGCGCGTTCCGCGTAAACCGGATCGTCGTGCAAGAGGTGTCCGTAAGCGCGGAGATGTGAGCCGCAGCCGCCCGCGTTGCTGATGATCGCGTCGAAGTCGTCCGGGTTGAACAGGTTCAGCTGGCGGCGTGCGAGTTCGCGGGCGGTGTTCACGTCGCCGTTATGCGCGTGCAGTGAACCGCAGCAGGGCTGCACGGGCGGCGTGTGAACTTCACAACCATTGACGAGGAGCACGTCGACCGTGGCGCGGTTGATGTCGGCGAAGGCGAGATCTTGAACACAGCCGGTGAGCACGGCAACGCGGCGAGGTGTGGTGGAGTCCGCCGGCGTCTCGACCGGGCCGATGAGTTGGTGGGAAAACTTCGGTAGGATCACGGGTGCCTGCGGTTCAAGGCGGCGGAGATTGGCCGGAAGAAGACTTGTTAGTCCGGAGCGGCGGGTGAGCGACTGAAGTCCGGAAACCTGCCAGAGCCAGAGTGCGCGACCGATGAGGCGCAGGAGACGTGGGCGCGTGAAAACACCACGGAGGACGGCGGTGCGGATGAACGTGCGCTTCGGGGAATCAAGGACGCCTTGGCGCTCGATCTCGGCGCGGGCGGTTTCGAACAGGGTCGGGTAATCGACGTTGGCCGGACACGCGGTGGTGCAGGCGAGACAGCCGAGGCAATAATACATTTCTTCGCCGAAAGCTCTGGTGACCTCGAGTTCACCATCGGCGATGGCACGCATGAGAGCGATGCGCCCACGCGGACTGTGGCGCTCCAGCTTGGTCTCGTCGTAGGTCGGGCAGGTCGGCAGGCACATGCCGCAGTGCATGCATTGCTGAAGCACCGAGTAGTCGAGGCCGGTGAGGAGGTTGGAATTCGGGTTGTTAACCACGGCGGAGGGCGTGTTGAGATTTCGCAGATGGGCGCAGATGGAGGAATCGGAGGATCTTGATCTGCGTAATCTGCGGTTTCTTAATCGAAGATTTTTCCGGGGTTGAGCACGCCGTCGGGGTCGAGGGATTTTTTGACGAGGCGGAGCAATTCGTAGGACGCGTCGCCGAGCTGGCGCTTGAGGAAGGGTTTTTTGGCGAGCCCCACGCCGTGTTCGCCGGTGATCGTGCCGCCGCGCTTGAGGGTTTCGTCAACGATGTCGGCAAAGGCGAGTTCGACACGGTGCATCTCGGCGTGGTCGCGTTCGTCGGTGAGAATCGTGGGGTGCAGGTTGCCGTCACCAAAATGGCCGAAGGTCGCGATGTTCAGGTTGTGCTTTTGGGCGATGGCTTCGACGGCCCGGATCATGCCGGCGAGTTCGCTGCGCGGAACAGTCACGTCTTCCAAAATCGTGGTGGGTCGCAGGCGGGCGAGCGCGCTGAAGGCGCTTCGGCGGGCGGTGGCGAGTTGAGTCGCCTCGGCTTCGTTGGCGGCGCGGCGGACGGAGGTGGCGCCGTGAGCGCGGCAGAGTTCTTCGATTTTTGAGGCTTCGTCCGAGACGGCGGCGGGGTGTCCGTCGGCTTCGATGAGGAGGATCGCGGCGGCGTCGCGGGGTAGGCCGACCTTGGCGAAATCTTCAACGCAGCGGAGTGTTTTCTGGTCGAGGAACTCCAGGGTGCAGGGAATGATTTTGGCGGCGATGATCGCTGACACGGTTTCGGCGGCGGCGTCCATGGCGGTGAACGTGGCGAGCAAGGTCTGCCGCGCGGCGGGTTTGGGCAGGAGCTTGAGCAACACCTGCGTGACAACGCCGAGCGTGCCTTCGCTGCCGATGAAAAGGTCGCGCAGGTTGTACCCGGCGACGTCCTTCACGCACTTTGAGCCGAGCCAGCAGATGGAGCCGTCGGCGAGGACGACTTCGAGGCCCATCACGTAGTCACGGGTGACGCCGTATTTGAGTCCGCGCAGGCCGCCGGAATTTTCGGCGACGTTGCCGCCGATAGTGCTGATTTTCATCGAGCCGGGATCGGGCGGATAGAACAATCCGACCGCGTCGGCGGCTTCGTAGATCTTTTGGGTGATGGCACCGGCCTCGGCGCGGAGCGTTAGGTTGGCCGTGTCCACCTCGAGGATGCGGTCCATCTGAACCAGGCAGAGTACGATGGCACCAACGACGGGCACGCTGCCGCCGGAAAGTCCGGTGCCGCTGCCTCGGGTGACGACCGGCACGCGGTGTTCTCGGGCGAGTTTGAGGACAAACGACACGTCGGCGGCATCACGTGGAAACACCACACAGGCGGGCAGTTGTTTCAGCGTCGCAGTGCCGTCGAAGCCGTAGGGGATGATGTCCTCGCGCGCGGTGAGAACGCGGGGTTGGCCGAGGCGGTTGGCGAGGAGGAACGTGAGGCCGGCGGCTTGCATGTCGGAGGATCGGGTCAACTGTTCATGGCGCGAGTGGCGACGGTAGTCGGGCGCGGGGCGGGTCGCAAGCTCAGGCGGTAGCGGGAATTCCAATCGGGGTGTCCGGCGACGGAAAGCACGAGAATGAATTCACCGCTGTCGGTGTCGGGCAGGACGGCGCGCACGGACGGGCCGGCGAGGGTCTGCTGCGGCGCGAGAGCGGAGAAGTTCCAGCGAAGGAGATCGGTGGAACGGCCGTCGCATTCGAGTGTGGCGACGAGTTCGCCGCCGGTTTGTGCGGCGGGATGGTCGTTGAGAAGCCAAAGTTCGGCGCTGAACAACTCGTGCGCCTTCCACTGGAATTTTGGAAGGCGTGCGCTGGCGAGGAGCGGACGGCAGGCGGCCTGCACCGCGTAGTAGGACGGTTTGGGTGCGGCCGGATAGTTGAGGATGCTGTTGTTAGCGGCGCTGGGCCACGGCTCGTTGTAGCACCAGTTGAGCGCCATCGAGCAACGCGGGGATTGGCGGCGAGCTTCTTCAAAGACGGATTTGTAGCCTTCACATTGGAGCCATTCGCCGCGGGCGACGAGTTGGTCGAGCGAGGCGGTCTGGCCGAAATAGTGCTCGATGATGGCGGTGCAGAGCCAGGAGGTCGGCTCCATGTCCCAGGCATTGAAGGCGTGGTGAGTCTCCCAACTCGTGCCGGGCTTCGGCGGCCAGAGCTCGGCTTCGGGAATGAAGGTCTTCAGGTAGGCGACGGGCGAAGGTCCGGGGCAGCCGAACTCGCTGTAGGCGGTGTTGGCAGACCCTTGGAAAATCTGAAAAATGTCGCGGCCGCTTTCGTCGCGGAACCGATAATCGCCGTGGCCCATGCCGTCGATCGGCGCGGTCGGGATGAAGGGGGTGGCGCGATCGAGGTCGAAGCAGTTACGGTTGAGCAGGCGCAGTGGATGCGATTGGTCGTCCATGCCGGACCAGGCGTTGAAGAGTTCGTTGCCGCCACACCAGAAACCAAGCGAGGGATGCTGGCGGACGCGGCGGATGATGGCGCGCGACTCGCGGTCGAGGTCCGCGAGATAGGCGGGGCTGTCGGCGTAGTAATTGCAGGCGAGCGGAAATTCCTGCCAGACGAGCAGGCCAAGCGCGTCGCATTGTTCGAAGAAACTATCCTTGGACACCTGCGCTCCACCCCAACAGCGAATCAAGTTGAAGTGCGCGTCGCGGGCGAGTTCGAGCAGCGGGCGGTAGGTCTCGGCGGTGATCAGCCCCGTAAAGATTTCCGGGGCGACCCAGTTGGTGCCGCGGGCGAAGAGACGGCGGCCATTGAGTTCGACCGTGATCGGCGGGGTGCTGCGGGACTTGGGAAAGCCAGCGGGCTGATCCCAGGCACCTTCATGCATGACAAGGCGCACGCGGCGGAAACCGACGCGACGGACGAGCGTATCAGCACCGGGCGCAGCGAGCGTGACCTCGAGTGTATAAAGCACGGGTTCACCGTGATCGTGGGTCCACCACAGACGCGGCGAAGGCAGCGTGGCAGAGGGCGTGGCGGATTCGAGGATGACGCGACCTTCGGGATCGCGGAGCTGCCAGATGAACGCGGACAGTGTGCTCGTCTCGGCGGTAACCGTGATGTATGCGGATGAAAAATCGTCGGCCAATGTGTAGTTGAAATCGACGTGGCGCAGATGCGCGTCAGGGCGCACGGAAAAGCGGATGTCTTCGCAGAGGCCGAGGGTGATGAGGCGCGGATGCCAGTCCCAACCGTAACTAACGGCGGGCTTGGTGACATGGGCGGCCTGCGAACGATCCGCAGGCTCGGCCTGCCGCTTGGGCGCGGGATGGATCAGGATTTCAACCGGACTGCCGGGAGACGCATCCGTTAGATCGATTTCGAACGGCGTGCAAAGACCGGTGTGGGTGAGCACGACGCGGCCGGAGACGCGGAATTCAGCGTGGTAATCGACACCGCCACCGGAGAGGATGAGGCGTTCTCCGGCGGCCAGTTTTTCCGCGGGCACGGTGGTGCGGGAGAGCCAGAAAAAGTTTTCGAGTCCATCGTAGGCGCGGACATTTTGCCCGAAGTTGAGGTCTGGCAGATTGTGCGCGCGGGCCCAGTCGGGTTGCACAGCCCCGGGGACGGTCGCGGGTATCCAGTCGGCGGATGCGGGGACGGCGGCGGCGGAGGACAGGCGGGCGAGTTGCCAGTCGGCGGAAGGGAGAATGCGGGTGGACATGTGGTGAGGGGCGGACTCAGGAGAGAGGATGAAAACCGTGGCTGCGCCCAAAGCGCAGAGCTTCGGCGGCGGGCAGCACGCTTTCAGAGCAGGTGGGATGAAGCAGCGAAGTGGCGGCGGCGCAGACGCCGAGTTCGAGGGCGGCGGCGAGCGGTTGCTCTTCGTGCAGACCGAACAAGCACCCGGCGGCAAAGGCGTCACCCGCGCCGGCGGCTCCGGCGATGAGCGCGGCGGGCACGCGCACGGAGGCTTGCCAGACGATGGAGCCATCGGCGGAGGCTGCGCACGCGCCTTCCGGGAAATGAAGGATGACGTGGCGGCGGACGCCCAATGCGAGGAGCGCGCGGGCGGCTTGCTCAACTGCAGCGCGGTTAAGCGTGGGACCGCGTCCGAGTTCAAGTCCGGTGAGTTGCTCGGCTTCGTAGTCGTTGGCGAAGAGCACGTCGACATCCCGGAGGACGGGTGTGACCACGGTGCTGAAGCACTCAGGCGCGGCGCTCACGCAATCGAGCACGGTCAACAAGCCGGCGGAACGTGCGCGGCCCAGGACTTCGGCGGCCTGCGTGTCGAGCGTGTCGAGCAGCAGGAGGTAACCGAGATAAAACCAGCGGGCGGTGACCCCGGAGAAATCGATATGCGCGGAGGAAAATTTCGCATTGGCCCCGCGATCGTGGAAAAACGTGCGGCGACCCGTGCCGCGCACCGTCATCACGTCGGTGTAACTGGTGGGCGCATCCGCGGTGATTTGCAGGCGCGTGGTGTCGATGCAGTGCGCGGCGCAGTCCGCGAAAATCGACCGACCGTCGTCGTCGTCGCCGACCAGCCCGAGTCCGGCGAGCGGAAACGGCGCGCGCAAGCGGGCGAGATCCTTAAGGACGTTGTAGGGGCCGCCGCCATTGCCAGTCTCGTGCGCGAGGATGTTGACTAGTCCGTCCTGCTCAGGCCAGGCGTCGAGCGTCTTGACGTGATCGATAATCCAGTTGCCGGCGGCGAGCAGCCCCCGGCGGGGTAAGGTCGTGTGAGTCATTCCGAAATGAGCCGAATGGAGGCGGGTTCGTCTTCTTCGATGCCGGGGAAGCGGCCGATGTCGGGATTGGTGAAGATATTATCGTTGAGGTCGTCGTTCGCCGTCGAGACTTCGCCGATGATGCATTCGTCGCTGCTCGGGTAAAACGCGTGCCAGATGCCGGGCACCAGCGTCACGCGCGAGCCGGGCGGGAGCACCAGTTTTTCTCCGCTGCGGAGCGTGCGGGACACGCCGTTCACGGGGACGGTGAAGCTGGCCGGTTGCACGGTGCCAGGGCCGGGGCGAGTGGCCCAGAGTTCGAGCGTGAGTTCGCCGGAGCGGCAGATGATGTCTTCTTTTTTCTTCGCGTGGGTGTGGCAGGGCGTCGTCTGGCCGCGGCGCGCATACATCAGCTTTTCGCAGTACTCGGGCTCTTCGGCGAGGTTGATGAGGGTGAGACCGTGGCGTGCGAAATCTCCGAGTCCGAAGTCGGTGATGTCCCACTTCGGCAAGGGCGGCAGCGCCCAGTGGTCGCGGTCAAAGCAGGTGGAGGCGTCGCGAAAGACGGCGTTGATCTCGGAGCGTTTCACAATGAGACAACGGTTTGTTCGGCGTGTGAACGCAACGCGGCAGTCCATAGCTCGTGATGCGCGACGGCTTCATCGGGTGTAGCGCAACCGAAACGGTCGCCGAGCTGGCCGGCGCGTTCGGCGAGATAGGCGGCCCACATCTGCATGAGGATGTCGGGGAAGCCGGGCTCGAAAATGCCGCCCGTGATCGTCTTGAAAGGCATGGCAAAACCGAGGTCGGTGGCGGACCACGCCTGCTCCTTGCCTCGTGTATAGGTGAAGAGTGTTTTCGGAAGCTTGGTGGAGAAACGCACGCCGCCGTCGGTGCCGAGAATCTCGATTTCCCAGGAGTTCGTGTCGGTGGGACTCATGCGTTTCATTTCAAGCGTGAGTGGCACGCCGGACTGGTCGGGCAGATCCACGGTGCAGTGGAGGGCGGCGTTGTCCCAAGTGTCGCACGCGGCCATGCCGCCTTTGCTGTCGGGGCGTTCGGCATAGATTTTCTGCAGCTGGGCGTGGAGGCGAACGGGTTTCCATCCCATGCGCAAAGGAACGTGGGCCACGTGGAGGCCGAGGTCGTTCATCACGCCAGCCTCGCCGCAGAATTTATTCTGACGCTTCCAGTTGATCGGCTTGGTCGGATCGAGGTCGCTGGAGTGGAGGAAGCTGTTACGGATCGAGAGGATCTTACCGAACGAGCCGGACTTCGCGGCGGCGATGGCGCGCTGGACGCCGGGGAGAAAGGGAAATTCGGACGAAACGCGGACGAAGCGGCCGAGTTTATTACCTTCGTCGCGGATGCGGCGCGCGGCGGCGAGGTCGATGCCGAAGGGTTTTTCGGCGAGCAGGTCTTTGCCGGAGCGGAGGACGTCGAGGTAGAGCGCCTCGTGCAAGTGGTGCGGCACGGCGACGTAGACGACATCGATGTCGGCGCGGGCGAGCAAGGCGCGGTGGTCCGTATCGAAATACTTTACGGTCGGCACCTGGCGGAACCAATCGAGCGCGGCGGCGTTGACGTCACACACGGCGACGAGTTCGGGGCGGACGGGACAATCGAGCAGCGAGAACCAGCGGCCGAAGGCGCTGGCGACTTCGCGGCCCATGAGGCCGGCACCGATGACGGCGACGCGGACGGGAGAGGTAGCGGACATGACTTAAGCGAGGAGTTTGGCGGCTTGAGCGGGGGTGGCGTTGTCATGGAGGACGGCCATGAGGGCGCGGGTCATCGCGGTGGGATTGGGGTGCTGGATGATGTTGCGGCCATAGACGATGCCGCGGGCGCCTTGGGCGATGAGGTCGGCGGTGCGTTGGAGGATGACCTCGTCGGAGACGCGTCCGCCGCCACGCACGAGGACGGGGATGCCGCCGGCAGTCTCGACGACCTTGTGGTAGATGGAGACGTCGTCGGTGGGATCGGCCTTGATGATGTCGGCACCCAGTTCGACGGCCTGGCGGACGAGCGGGATGATTTTATCCGGATCCCCATCGACCATGTAGCCGCCGGCTTTGGCGTTGGATTGGAAGACGAGCGGCTCGATCATGAGGGGCATGCCGTAGTGGTCGCAGAGCGGTTTTAGCGTCAGGATATTTTGGATACACTGGTCGGCGACCTCGGGTTGATCGGGAATGCGGAAGAGGTTCACGACCACGCAGGCGGCGTCGAGACGGAGGGCCTGCACGACGGGGTCGGCGATGATGCGGGAGAAAAGGGTGCGCGGGAGTTGGTTGCCATAGACGTTGGCGACGTCGGTGCGCAGGACGAGGGCGGGCTTGGGGCGGACGGGCAGTCCTTGGAGATGCGGTGCCTGGCCGAGGGTCAGTTGGATGGCGTCGGGCGCGGCGGCGACGAGAGTGGCGATGGCCTTGGGCAGGTTTTCGATGCCGGCGAGGAACGAGGCTTCGTTGAAGAAACCGTGATCGATGGCGACGTCGAAGCAGCGGCCGGTCTGCGGATTAAAGAGGCGGTTGAGGCGGGCGGTTTTCATGGAGAGGTAATTCTAGCAGGTGGCGGTGTGGGCGTGACCGGATCGTTGATCTGCGACGCGCGATCCGTGTTTTCGGGCTCCGTGGTTGTGATTGCTAGAAATTCGCTTTTGGCGGATCGCTCCTGAAACAGCGACAGGGCCGACCGGAGCGAGGAAAGAGTGTTTGGTCGGTATCCCCGCCACGAGATCAGGATCGATGGAGCAAACGGCGACACCCCCGCCAGAAGCACCTTACCTCCGTCGTAACCATTGGTACATCCCTCAGGACCGCCACCTACGTAAGAAAGCGTCTTCGGATAGTTACTCCAAATCATATGTTATTATGGGAATGGCTGCGACACCATCGGGATTTTTCGTGCGGACGCTGCATTGAATGGCGGCTCGCACCGAAAGATTCATCGTTATTCCAGTCAGGTGCGATGCGGAAGTCATCCAGCTACCAAAATCACAGAGGATTGTTTAAACAACCGGGTCCGCCAAATTCCTCCAAAGCCACCTCCTCATTCCATGGCCGAGCCGAGATACACGGTGCCACCGTTTCCTGTATCCAAATATGTAGCGCCCGTATTCACCTGATAGTCCAGAGATCTCTGAAACAGACACCGGACATGTCATTATGGTGGGCCTATTGTATCCACCTAAACCAAGACCCCGACATAACTATTGAAAACAAGCTCCCAGACGCGAACTCAGCCTTATTGAACTTGCCGCCCGCATTCAACCTTGACATCACCTCCATGAACGCCCACCACTTCTATCAACCCTCCGAATTCCGCTACCATGGCTTGGTTTAGCCACTATGTATGTGGCAGGATCCTCGGGGCCTGCCCACTGTCTGCATCTCCATCCGAACAACGGATGCCATCTCAATCACACAACCCATTCATGAAATCCCCTTTCCTGCTCGCCCTAGCCGTCCCTCTCCTCGCCCACCCGTCATGGGCGAACGTCACGCTTCCGGCTATCATTTCAGACCACATGGTTCTGGAGAAAACCACCAAAGTCCCGATCTGGGGAAAAGCGGATCCCGGCGAGGGAGTCACCGTGACCCTCAACGGCCAGACCGTTAGAGTCAGTGCGGGCGGAGATGGCAAGTGGACGGTCACGCTGAATCTGAAGGACTCGGGAGCGGGTCCGTTCGAGATGACCATCGAGGGGAAAAACAAGCTGACGCTCGCCGATGTTGTCGTCGGAGAGGTGTGGGTAGGTTCGGGGCAATCGAACATGGAAATGGCGTTGAAAAATACGGACGGCGCGGCGTCAGAAATCGCCCGTTCCGCGAACCCGATCCTCCGGCAGTTTCTGGTCAAGAGGAACGCCACGCAGGAACCGCAGGATGATGTCGAGGGCAAGTGGGTCGCAGCCGACCCCGCAACATCCGGCGAGTTTAGTGCGGTCGGATATTACTTTGCCAAAACACTCCAGAACGACCTGAAAGTTCCCGTGGGGTTGATTCACACTTCCTGGGGGGGCTCCCCGTCCGAGGCATGGACCAGCGTGACGGCCATCGACAGTGTGCCGGATCTCAAGGCCGCGCGCGAACGCCTCTGGACTGGCATCAATGAATATGCCGGCAAGAAAAAGACCTTTGTCGAGGCGATGGACACATGGATCAAGGAGAACGCACGCGAGGACAAACCAGTGCCAGACCACCTCGTGTATGCAGGGGAGAATGTCCCTACCGAAAGCTGGACCAAGGTCACTCTGCCGGGATTGGTGACAGCCGAAGGGCTACCTCAGGCGGGTGCCATCTGGTTGCGCAAGGAGATCGATATTCCATCGAAAAAAGGCACGATATTGCGGCTCTCCCTGCCCATCGATGGATTCGACCGCGTTTATTGGAATGGCGAGCTGCTCAAGGAAACAACCTATCGGGATTTCCCGGGCGCGGGCTTCGTGCGGAGCTATGGCCCGTATGACATCCCCATCTCCAAAGTCAAGGAGGGCAGGAATGTTCTCGCCATCCGGCTCTACCAACCGGTGGGCCCGGCCAAGTTCACCGCAGCCCCGCGAGCCGGCCAGATTTTGCTGGAGGGCGAATGGTTGGCAAAGGTGGAATATGAGTTCCCCGCCTTGGACGCGGAGAAATCGGCCGCCGCCCCCCTGCCACTCGCCAATGCCCCCGTCGCCGCAAATGTGCCCGCCTACCTATACAACGGCATGATCCACCCGATCCTCCCGTATGCGATCCGTGGAGTCATCTGGTATCAGGGAGAATCCAACACCGGCCGCGCCTATCAGTATCGCACCGCATTTCCGCTAATGATCGCAGACTGGCGGAAGCAATGGAACCAGGGCGACTTTCCCTTCTATTTCTGCCAGCTGGCCAATTTCACCCCAAAGTCCAGCGAACCCGGCGAAAGCACGTGGGCCGAACTCCGGGAGGCCCAGAGCATGACTCTCAAGGTGCCTAATACCGGGCAGGCCGTTTTGATCGACATCGGCGAATCCGGAGATGTGCATCCCCGCAACAAAAAAGACGCGGGTGAACGGTTGGCCTTAATCGCGCTTGCGAAAGACTACGGCAAATCCATCCCTTGGTCCGGTCCGGTTTATGACTCGATGAAAATCAACAGCGGCAAGGCCGTCCTGACCTTTACCCATGGGGACGGAGGTCTTTTCGCCAGACCCCTGCCGCCAACATACCCGGTCATATCCGACGTCGATGAAACAGCTCCGCTGGTGCGCAACAGCCCACAGAGCCAGATCGAGGGCTTCGCCATCTGCGGCCAGGACAAAAAGTGGGCATGGGCCGACGCTAAAATCGAAGGAGACAAGGTTGTAGTCTGGTCGGAGCAGGTGCCTGAACCGGTGGCCGTGCGTTACGGATGGGCCCACAACCCGACCTGCAATCTCTACAACGGGGCGGGCCTGCCCGCGTCCCCGTTCCGCACGGATGCTTTCCAACCAACGACGCTGGATGTGAAATACTGAACATTGCCAGTTCCCCCTCCCGATGGGAGGGGCTCAAACAGGCAGTCTAGACCGTTTGCCAGAAGTAATTGCCGAAACCTCCCGCGGATGGAGCCACCAAGTGTTTGTCCGGAGTTCACGATTTATCGTGCTCTTCACGAAGCAAGCTGAAGCTTGAACTCCGGACCATCGCCAGACAGCAGTCATTCAGGCCCCATTCCGGCAAACGGCCTAACATCCTCCCTCACCGGCGTTATAACAATCCAGAATGATTTTCAGGTGCTTTCTGGCAAGACTCAGCGGTAACACCACTTTTTCCGTTCCATCCAAAGCCTTGATATAGTGCGCAGCGAGCTCGAAGTCGTCACTTCCATGTGATGTCATGTCGACCTCTATTATTTTACTGCGCGCCTTTCCTTTCGAATGGTTGTCAACATCGTAGAAAATCAATTGGGGAGGATCCCAAGTGTGATATCCGAATTTCAGCCCCCCACGCGTTCCGTAAATCCTAGTCTCACTGTTCACTTCCATGTTCGCATTATTGCCCCTCTCCCAAAAGTAACGCAGCCCCCCCGAGAATTCCAAATTGGCGAGAAAATGTTCCTCAACATCATAAACATCAGCACCCGGGTCAACCTCATCCAGCCCGCTTTTGAGCAGAACGTCCCGGACTTTCACCAACTCCGGCATGTCGCCCAAAACCCCGAGATGGAATGAAAGGTCATAAACACCCCAGTCCAAAAGCGGACCTCCTCCCGCGATCGCCTTGTTGAGAAACCATTTCGCAGCCGGATGATACTCAATCCCCGACCGGTTCTGCCTGTAGATGCAATTGTGATGCACGGCATAGATATCGCCCATGATCCCACTGCCAATGATGTCCTTCACCGCCTTGTACTTCGGCTGCAAGCGGGAATGACGCGCGGAACAGTCGCAGATGACGAGATTCGGATTGGACCTCTCGGCTTCAATCATCTCGTCAACATCGGAAAGATTCATGGCAAGAGGCTTTTCAACCAAAATATGCTTACCGGCTGCCACGGAATCGATAAAAACAGTCTTATGGACCGGAGGAGGCGTGCAGATGATCACGGCATCCACATTCCCGTCATTCAGAATATCCTGATAGTTCGTTGTTGTTTTTCCAATGGCGAACTTCTCCTTGATTCTTTTCAGCGAATCCTCCCCACGAGCGGCAACCCAACTGATTTCCGCCCGTCCTGTTTTGAGAAAGCATTCAATATGTCTTTCCGCAACCATGCCGGTGCCTATGATTCCAATGCTGTAAAGTTTTTCACTCATGGTCCTGTATTCCACTCCAATCAAACACCACGCCTATATACTCGTTGGGATGATTCTTCAACCCATCATAGGCGCTCTGGGCATCAACAGGTGACATTTTATGAGAATAGATCGGCTCGATCATGAGCCTCCCTTCCTTGATCAGATCCAGGACTATGGCGGCATTCCGCTCGATTGAATGCTTGAGAAATTCCTGCTGATGGGTGGGGTAGCTGAACTCAAGCGCTCCTTTCAACGTCAGGCAATGAGGTAACAAATGGAAATGCTGGAAGGTTTTGGTCACATTCGTTTCAAAAGGGGCACGGGGACTCCCCAACAAAACGACCTCACCAAACAACCGCACGTTCTCCAGGCTGTCATTGATCACCGACGACGCGCCTGTCGCATCAATGTAGGTATCGACCAACGCGCCATTGGTAATTTCCCGTATCCTTTCGCGAAGGTTTTCCTTTTTTGAATTGATGGGAAACCGGACACCGGACCGCCGGGCCAGGTCGATCCGATGGTCATCGACATCCGTGGCGATCACCGTCGCGCCCTGCAATTGCGCCAACTGGGATGCCAGGTTGCCGATGGCTCCAAGTCCGGTGATCAACACGAAGTCCCCTAGCTCGATTTTTGAATTCCGGATTGCGGTCATTGCGATGGTGGCCATGTGGGCGAACGCGGCATGTTCAATGTTGATTCCGGCTGGCAGTTTCACACACAGGCCATGCCAACGATCACCGTATTCGAGCCTGAATCGTTCCGAATGGTTTCCGTATGTATAAACCAAATCGCCCTCCCCGACATGCTTGATCTCCGAACCGGTGTTTTCCACCCTGGCTATTGAAGTGTAACCTGGAGAACCCGGTATCCTGAACCAATCCTCGGCACCGGCAATACAAGCGAGTTCGGTCCCCGCGCTCAGATGGGAATACAATGTCCGAACCACAATTTCATTCGGCGAGAGATTTCCATCATCAAATTCGTCCTCGACCAAAACAACCTTCATGGGTTCCGGCACCAGCAGTTTCATTATCTTCATCCCGATGTGTTTATTGTTTGTTAATTCCTATTCCGGCACCGACAATTTTCTCCTCGCCGCCAGATCCGCCTGGATCAGATCCATCTCCTTATCGGAAAGCTTGTAAAAACAACAGGCAATCGTTGTCACCAATGCGATTGCGCCGGGAATTACGCTCATGCACAGCCGGATGGCCATCAAGACGTTATCGGGCTGATCAACCATGTCCTTGTCATAATTCAGACTGCCCAGAATCCACAACGGGATGGCGGCGCCCAGCGCCACCCCCGATTTCTGCCCGAGAACCACCGCTGAAAAGACGAGACCGGTTGCCCGCCGGTTGTTCTTCCATTCCGAATAGTCGGCGACGTCGGCATACATTCCCCAAATGATCGGCATCGTGCAGGCGGCTGCCGCGGACTGTAAGAACTGCCAGAACAACATCATCCCGACATCTTCAGGCTTGCAGGTGTAGAGCGCGACAATGGAGACGAACACCAGACAAAAACAGGCGATGAGCGTGTTGCGCTTGCCCAATTTCCTTGTCAAAAACTGAGCGGTTGGAAACGCCAGCACGAGTATGATGATCAGGGATCCGAACACGTTGAATATGGACATCAAATCATATTGAAATCCAAAGACATTCAGCATCTTTACCGAAGCGTAATACTTGAAATAATAGGCGAATGAGGAGGCCCACACACCCACATACAGCAGGTTGAGGGTGGAAACCACAAACAGGACCAACCAAGGCCTGTTGGCGATCAGATCCTTGAAATCCGTTTTCAGCGAGGTTTTTTGCTGCGCCGGAGGGTGAACTCTCTCTTTGGTGGAAACGAATGAAATGAAGAACGCGACCAGACTGATGATTGAAAACACAATCATGGTCATCATGAATCCGTGCTGTTCGTTTACCACCTTGCTTGTTAAAGGATCGTAACCGCCAAAATATTTGACCAGCGGACTGGTCACCCCCCGGACCAGCAAGCCTCCGGCGAAAGCCATCAGGAAGCGATATGACTGCAACGAGGTTCTATCAATATGATCGTCGGTCATCACGCCACCCAACGCATTGTAAGGAGTCATCATGAACGAATACAGAACCATCATCAGAATGTAGGTGACGTAGGCGTATGCGATTTTTCCGGCCATGCCGAAACCGGGCGTCACATACATCAACACCATGAGAATGCAATAGGGTATGCACACCCACAAGATGTAGGGCCGGAACTTTCCATGTTTTGTTTTTGTCCGATCCGCGATCACACCGACTATCGGATCAATCAACGCATCGAAGAAACGGGGTATGAACATCAGGAATGCCGCGGTGGTGGCTGGCAATCCAAATACGTCGGTGTAAAAATAGGCGAGGTAAAACATCATGCCCTGCCAGCTGATGGTGCCTCCGATTTCACCAAGGCTGAAACCGACTTTTTCTTTTTTTGATAATTTTCTCATTGTTATTCAACCGGTTGTTTTATGGAAACTCTCTGAAGTCGCCCGCTCCCGTCAAGGTTTACCACCCGGTGATACAAATCACCCGGCTCAGAATTGCTTTGATGGAGTGTTGGCACTTTGGAACAGAGGCCGCTGGTCCTCCAACCAGCGGCCCCCTCCAATCCCGGAGAAAACCCATTAACTCCGGAAAATTTTTCAGTGGCGGCGACGGCGCAGCAGACCGGCACCGAGAAGCAGGCCGGCCAGCGCGGATGTCGGCTCGGGGACGGCGGACCAAGAGAGGCTCGAACTGCCATTGAAAGTGAACTGGCCCTGCCCCGAGGCCAATCCAGTGGTATCGATTCCCGTTCCGCTAAAGCTTGTGAAAATCGACGCCAGATTGGCGGCCACCGCGGTCGTACCGTCCGTCGTAAAGATCGTGGACCACGAATGATCCGAATTCCAGAACGTGTCCGCGAATGATCCGGCACCCAGGACCACCCGGAATATCCCTAGCCCGTCGCCGCTCGCCACGTTGGTGGTGATGACCTTGTCGAACGTCGTGGTCGAAGATGTGCTGGAAGGATCGGTTACGGTCAAATCCCAGTCGAAGATCGATCCGGAATTAAACGTCGAGACCCCACCGACAGTAGCCGTGCCGATCGCACTCAAATCGCCCGCCGCGAGAATCGCGCCGCTAGTGAGCGTCACGCTGCTGCCGATGGTGCCCGTGAATCCGGAAGCGAGTGTGGTATTCGTGCCGCTCACCGTCACTGCCGAGTTGCCGATAGAACCTGAGACCACCAGCTTGCCCGATTGGATCGCGGTCGCGCCGGTGTAGGTGTTCGCGCCCGTCAGCACCCATTGGCCCGCGCCGCTCTTGGTCAGGCTGGTTGCATAGAGACCCACCATATCGCTCACAATCGGAGCCAGGGTATTTGCATCGGTATTCGATCCACCCAAGGTCAGAGTGCGGGTGCCGGGGGTGTTGTTGAAACCGAGTGAGCCAACATTGCTGAAGGTGAGTCCACCGCTGCCGTTGGTGCTGGAGGAATCAATCGTGCCGCCCGAAGCGCCCACGCTAAACAGGCGGTCCGTGCTCACAGTGGCACCGGTGTATTTAAACGTGCCACCGTCTACCACGAGGCTCGTCGCCGCGTTGGTCGATTTGCCGATGCTGCTGTTCGCCCCACCAGCCGCGAGCGTGCCGACACTGAGGGTGCCGCCCAAAACCCTGGTAACACCCGTGTAGGTGCTGGCAGCGTTGGAAAGAGTCATGGTGCCCGAACCCGAGTAGTTTAGTGCGCCGGCCCCTGACAGCACGCCACTGGCTAAGAGATTACCCGAACCGGCGACGTTGAGGGCGGCCGTTAGAACCACTCCATTCGAGAGCGCCGTGGCTCCAGTGTTATTGACGGTTAGGGTGCTGGAGCTGTTGTTGGCCGTCAGGATGCCACCCAGCGTCAGGTCGTTCGTGCCGCTAATGGTGGTGTTCCTATTCAGGGAGATGGCTTTGGAATTCAGAACAATCGCCGAACTGCTTTGCAGCGTGCCGCCATTCAAGTTCAGAGTCCCAGCCGTGGTGCCGAAGGCCGCCGCATTTCCGACCACCACAGTGCCGGAGTTGAGGTAGGCGTTGCCGGTAAACGTATTGGCTACATTCAGCGTGGTCGTGCCGGAACCGGAAAGGGTAAGCCCGCTTGCGCCTGAACCATCCGCAATGGCCGATCCCATGGTGAGTTGTCCGTTGTTGATGATGACCAGCTCATTCCCTGTGCTCGATTTGATATTCGTGCCGCCGGAGATGGTCGCGCCGTTGCCAGCGCCCAAAGTAGCGGAGGTGACGAGGATACCGCCCGTGCCGATGATGTTGTTTCCGGTCAGGCTCAGCGTCGTGGCTGCCGTGTTAAAGCGGAGCGTATTGATCGTGAATGCCGCAGGCCCCTGACTGGAGGTCACGTTGGTATTCTTGGTAGAGGCGGAGAAGTCGTTGGTATCATACGACGCCAGGGCTCCGATGGTTCCGCTGGTCACTGTGGCCCAATCGGTCCCGTTGACGGTGGCGAAGGCCGGTCCCGTGGCTGAGCTAGTCAAGACACCGTTGGTCTGGAAGGTCGTCGCCGTTGTCGAGATGGTCCCAGATGTCGGAAGATCGAAATTGACCGTGCCGCCAGCGCTACGGGTGAGAGTGCCTCCAAGCGTCACGTTGGTGGTTCCGCTTGCGCCGGAAGAGGCGGAAATCGAGGAACTGCCAGCATTCACCGTGAGTCCGTTAAGCTGCTGGCTGTTGGTCACACCCGCTGCGCCGACGATGTCGAGTTTGCCGCCGCCCAGCGTCAAAGCAGAGCCATTGGAAACATTGTTTAGAATGTTGCTGGTAGGGGCATTAGCCCCAGTGAAATCAAGCCTCAGCGTGCCGCCATTGACGTTCGTTGCATTGGTATAGCTGTTCGCTCCCGACAAGACCTGGGTATTGGCACCATTTTTAGTCAGTCCGATCGCCCCGCCACCATTCTGGATCAGCCCGCTAAAGGTAGTCGTACTAGTGTCCGTCAGTCCATCAATAATCAAACTTCCCCCACCGGAACTGGCATTGACGAGACCATCACCGGAAAGACCTAAAAACTGCTGGCTGAAACTCCCGGCGTACTGGAGGGTTGCCGCCTTAGCAATCGTCAACTGATTGTTTGAATTGAAGGCTCCGGCGTTGGCTATTTGAAATTTGGCTCCGGCCAGGGTGATACCACCCGTATTTTGGATATTAGTCCCGGAAGTGTTACCAGTCCCGTAAAAGGTGATCCCGCCCGTTCCGATAAAAGGCAAATTATTTCCAAGATTCGCGGTGCCACCGCTGCCAAAAACTCCTATCGTGGCGCCGTTCGTTCCAAAGTTAATGGTTGCTAGATTAACGCCCGACGAGAAGTTGTAACCGCTACCATTAACCACCATATCCAGAATCAAACCGCCGCTTATGAGGGAGAGAGTCTCGCCAGCGTTCCCAAGGGCATTCGCATTGAAGCCGGTGGCGTTAGTCAACTTTAAGGCATAGATCGCCTTGTTTCCTCCTAGTGGGAGGTTGAAGACACCGCTGCTAAGCGAAAGCGTATCCGTCGCCCCGGCGCTCGCAAAAGCGGTGGTGATACTACCGCCGCTCGCGATCGTGTAGGTAATGTCTTTGAACCCATTCGTCGCATCATAGGTGAGAAAGTTTCTGGTCGTCCCATTGATATAGAAGGGAGACACCATGCCATTGGTCACGGTCGGTGCCCCAGACGCCACGGTGACTTTTTCGGTATTTCCCAAAGTGGCTCCCGAAGTGGGGTTCAAAATCAGTACGCCGTTATTGGCGCGCGTCAGCGTGTTCGCAGCAAAGGTCACCGAACCGGCACCGGCAGCAAGGTTGATCGCATTTTGACCACTGAAGGTGAGGTCATAACCGGCCGCATTCACCGTCTGTCCACCAGTCAGCGCTCCTGCGGTACCCAAGCCCAATGCGCCACCGTTCAAGGTGATGGCCGCATTCGTGCCAAAAGGAGTCGTTGAAACGCCTGAAAGGATGTTGGTTTGGAGCAATCCGGCACCGCCTACGCTTCCAATGGTCGAAGTCGCGCCACCCGGGGTGCCGGTAACCGTGGTGCCTCCATTATAGGTGCCAGCATTGACCAGCGTTACCGCGCCACCGCTGCCACCGCCAGCCACTACCAGACTGTTGGAGCCGGAAAGCGCTGAGTTAAACGTTAGTATTCCGCCGCCGCCGCCGAGCCGATAAATATTGCCGCCCGGCGTGAGCGTGCCGCTGTAGGTAAAGGTTCCACTGGAAGCTCCCAAGCTAAGATTAGTCAATCCCGCCGCGCTGAAATCCAAATTATTGGAGCTGTTCGCAGCCAAGGCAACCGTCGCATTCGAGCCAGACACGATGCGACCGGTAAGGGTCGCCTGATCGAGCGCGTAACCAAACGCAGCCGTGGTGCCATAATTCACCGTGACATTTTGGCCTGAGCCCGCGATGGCGTTGGCGGCGTTGAACTGAAGCACACCGGCATTGATGACGGTGCCTCCATCGTAGCCAGAGCTATTGTTGCCGGAAAGAATGAGCGTGCCCGTGCCCGCTTTGGTCAGGCTTTTGCCTGCTCCCGAGATGGTTCCGCCCACCGTGAGGGCGCTAGCCAGACCAGTCGTCCCGCCGTTGGCAGTCACCGTAACGTTCGCGCCCAGTGTCACCGCGCCCGTGCCGAGATTGAGCGCTTTAGTTCCCGTAAAGGCGAAGCTGCCGTTCCAATTCTGGGCGTTGTTATTCGTCGAGGTTGTGATGTCGGCAGCGGTGGAGTTATTGATTGTGCCGGAGGTGATGGTCAAAGTTCCCGTGCCCAGCGCGCCCGCATTATTGATGTTCAACGTGCCGGCGGTAAGTGTCACACCACCCGCGCCCGAATTATTGCCGGCCAGCGTCAAGGTGCCCGCGCTGACGGTAGTAAGACCGTTGTAGGTGTTGTTGCCGTTCAGAACCAGGGTGCCGCCACCGGCCTTGCTCAGGGTGAAGGCACCGCCGCCAATTGCGCCGCCCTCGGTCAAGGTGCTGGCGCTGCCGGTGACGATGGTATTCGCGGTCATCGTGATTGCCCCAGTGCCGAACGTGAGTGCTTGCGAGCCGGTGAACGTGAAATTTCCATTCCACGTCTGCGCATTGTTTCCCAACGTGATAGCACCTGCGGTGCTATTATTGATCGTCGCCGTCGCAGCATTGTTTCCGATCGAGAAAGTGCCTGTGGAGCCGCCCAAGGCACTGGCTTTGTTCAGATTCAAAGTGCCCTTCGTCAGTGTCAGCCCACCCGTGTAGATGTTGGTTCCGCTCCCCGAAATGGTCGTCGCACCGGCCGTCGTGTCGACGATGATCGCCGTTTTCCCGGTGGTGCCGCCGTCCGATATAAGGCCGCTGAGCGTGGTGCCGCCAGCTCCCGAACCATTCAGCGTGAGCGTGAAGGGCGCAACATTGCCGACGTTTGTGATGGCGCTGCTGACGGTCAAAAGACTCGCCGAGTTATTTGCCCAACTCTGGTTTGCCCCCAGTTTAACCGTGGTTGCTGAAATGGTCACGACGCCCGAACCAGAAGCCATCGTGATGCCGGTGCCACCTATGGAAAGCGACGTTCCGGAAATGGTCAGCGAGGCACCCGTGTTGCCCGCCCCGATCGAGATACCTGCAATGCTCGTAGTCCCGGCATTTGGCTGATTGGTGTAGGTGGACGAATTAAAGAAAACCGTATCCGTCGTCAGGTCGTTCGTGGGTGCCGTCCCGCCCCAGTTGGCTGCTGTTGCCCATGCGGTGCTCGTGCCGCCACTCCAAGTCCGCTCCGTCGCTTGCGCGGAGGGCATGGCGAACAGCGCGGCGATGGAGCCGGCGACGATGAGCGAACTGCGGCGGCGGGCGGTTAGCGCCGAAGTCCGGTAACGACGGTTGAAGGGTTGAAGATTCAGAAACGGATTCGAGAACGGGTTTTTCATAGGGTGGATGAAGAGAACTTGGGGTTTTAAAAGGGGCAGGGTCCAATACCCCCTATTGCGATGAAAGGCTTGGCTGACAAATCGACCGGTCACAACGCGGAAGTATTCCTGCCCTGAGATTCACGTTGAATTGTTTAGTCAAATGAACTCACTGCGGAATCTCGGTGAATTTCGGGTTATATTTAGGCGGGTCAATTGAGAGGTGGAACGAGAGAGCGAGGCCAGGTAGTGACCTCGCTCTCCGATCAAGGTTGAGGGCCTATGGCTGAGTCACCTTTGCGCGGAGGAAGCCAAGGCCCGAGAGGCCGTTCGATCCATCTAGGCTGAAACTGCGGTATTCATAGTCGGTGCCCGGTGTTGGCAGGCCGGTGATCACCGGAGTGACAATCGAAACGCTTGATGTGAACGTCGCAAGGTTCTGGCTCCCTTGGATGGTGTAGGTGATGCCATCAACCGTTGAGAGGGGTGACGGGGATCCGGCGAAGACCGGTGCGGTTTTGCGCACCGCCGCCGTGAGGATCAGTTCCTTGTCAGTTCCCCCATCGCTGCTATCCGCGACGAAACTATAGATCTTGCCCGAGTCCGATCCACTGAGTGGATTGCCGTTGAATGCAAACTCGGAGAGGTTGTTCCTGCCATCCCCATCAGGGTCTCCGGTTGGCGTGGCGTTGGCACCCGGGCTGATGCTGGTGATGTTGGTGAGCGCCCAACTATCATAGGCGCTGGATGCGGCTCCGGCCGTATAAACCAGCTCGAGGTTGTTGCCGTTTTTCTGCGCCGACCATGTCCCGGATCCGCTGGTGAAACCCGAGGAATCCACTACGACCGTCCCCACCGTCAGGTTGGTGGCCGAAAGAATGGTGAAGGTCTTGGTGGCATTCGTGAAGTTAGTTAGAGAACTCTCGTCAACCACCACCGTCACCGTTCCGTTCATGGTCACGGTTCCAGCATCAAGAGTCGGACCGGCGGACCAGTTGGAGACGGTCCATGGGAGCTTTGAGCCGGTGTCGTAAGTGGTTGCCCCGACGATGCTGCCGTCACCGCCAAGACTGGCGCCGTTGGCGACGGTGGTGGCGGTATCGGCCAGGCTGCCGTTCACCGTCAGTTTGCCGGCGCTCACCGTGGTGGCACCGGTGTAGGTGTTGGCACCACTGAGCGTGAGAGCGTGGTTGCTGCCGCTGCCCAGAGTCAGGCCGCCGGAACCGGTCAATTGTCCGGCAAAGACGTTCGTCACGGTTTGATTGACGGTCAGCACCGTCGCCGCACCTGTCAGATTGATTTTGGCCAGATTGGTCAAACTGCTTGGAGTCGCAATGGTTCCACTGAGTGAGCCGACCGTCTGCCCGGAGTTGAGATTCAACGATACGGTCGTGCCGACACCCGTATTGGGATTGTTGACAGCCAGCGGTGAGGTGGCGTCGCTCAGGATCGCACTTGAGCTTACCGTCAAGGCACCGGCGCTTACGGTGGTCGCACCGCTGTAGGTGTTGGCACCGGTGAAGGTCTGTGTGCCGGTGCCAATTTTTGCCAGCCCGCCGGAACCGGAAATCACGCCTCCAAAGCTTGTGCTGCTATTGTTCCCGCCCGTAGTTAGGGTTGCCGCGCCGAGAGTTACGGTGGCCCCGATCACTCCGCCCCCAGCCAGCGAACCAATGTGCGTGTTATAGCTCGCAAGATCCAAGGTCGCACCGGCCAGATTTCCTACCGTCACTGCGGAGTTGAGACCAAAGGCCCCGCTCACATTCGCAACCGATGCCACTCCGGCCCTCAAAGTGCCGCCATTGACGGTGGTGGCGCCGTTGTAGCTGCTAGCTCCGGCAAAAACCTGGGTGTTCGAGCCTGTCTTGATGATGTTGCCGGCTCCTCCGGACGCACCAATAATCGGCCCGGAGAATGTCGAGGTTCCGGTGCTGGTCAGCCCATTGATCGTTAGGGTAAAAGCATTACCCGCCGACTCGGTGATCGTGCCGGTGCCATCGATGCTTGCGAAAGTCATTTTGGAACCTTGCTGCTCCGTAATCGTCGCACCCGAGAGAAGGACCAGCGGGTTCGGATTAGTCGTCTGGAAGACCTCACTGCCTGTGGGCTGGGGAGTAAATGTCCAGGACCCGCTCGCAAACGTAAGACCACCCTTGATGTTCAAGTTAACCATGCTGAAACCCGCACCCGTGCCATAAAACGTAACCCCGGCGGTTGCGTTCATGGACGTGAGTATGGCACCGCCGCCATAGATGCCGTAGTAGCCGGGCGTTGATCCGAAATTAATCGTGCCAGTGGCATTGTTTTGGGACACCGTAGACAGAAACCCACCCGCGCCGATCGTGAAATTATCGCTAGCCTGCATCAACGCCCCCGTTCGGAGGGCATAGGCGCTTTGTGCGGAATTCGGGCCCGTCGCTATCGACACCACGTTATTCACACCAAAGGTCGTTGTCGTCGTTGCCGCCACGAACCCGTTGACCGCATCGTAGGTGAGAAATTTTCTGTTCGTGGAATCGATGATGCTCGGCGCAATCATGCCGTTGGTCACGGTCAGCGGAATCGTAACACTCGGGCCCGTCACCAACACTTTCTCCGTAGTTCCAAGACTCGTGGCCGTTGACGGCGCGAGATAGAGAACACCACCCAAACTGCTTTGGTTCAAGGTATTCGCATTGAACGTGACGCTGGAGCCTGAACCGACCTGCAGTTTGATGGTGCCGGTGTCGGCAGTGACATTGTAACCGGTGACGTTCATCACATTACCCGAGGCCAAGGTGGCCGCCGTGCCAAAGCCAAGCGTGCCGTTGTTGAGGGTGATCGCGGGATTTGAACCAAACGGGGTGTTGGAAACTCCCTCGAGAATATTGGTCTGCAACACGCTGCCGGTAGAGCCTTGAATGCCCGTCACTGTTGTGCCGCCACTATAAGTCCCGGCGGCATTCAACGTCACGGTGCCGGCACTTCCGCCATCGCCAACCTTCAAGCTGTTGGCACCGGTCAAGGCAGTCGCCATGATCAGATTGCCCCCGGCACCACCGAGCCGGTAAGTGGTTCCCTGCGGCGTCAGGATCCCGGAATATGTCCTGTTGCCGATAGCCCCCAAGCTAGCCACGAGATTCGCACCCGCCGCACTGAAGTCCAGGTTGTTGGCGCTGTCTGCGGCCAACGCAATCGTACCCGTTGAATTTGCGGTCAGTCTTCCGAGCATGGATTGATCCAATGCGTAGCCGGTTGCGAGCCCCCCCCCATTGTTCACTGTCACATTCGCGCCCGAACCGCCGATGCCGGTAGCGGAGGCGATTTGCAGGAAACCGGAATTGATAAAGGTGCCTCCGCCGTAGCTGTTGGTCGTGTTAGACAGAATGAGAGTGCCTGCGCTCCTCACACCCGGATTGCCGATGGTCAGGCTGTAATTGCTGCCTCCATCCGAGATGGCGCCGTCAACTTTCAATGCCCCGGTGCCACCGACACTGATGATGCTGTTTGCCGCCAACGTGACGGGACCTGTGCCGAGATTCAGCGCTTTGGTACCGCCCCAGGTGAAATTCCCATTCCAAACCTGGGCGTTGTTATTAGTGCTGGTGTTAATGTCAGCCGCACTCGTGTTATCGATCTTCACGCCGTTGGCCATCGTGAACGTCCCCGTCCCCAGAGCACTGGCGTGATTGATGTTCAGCGTGCCCTGGTTGAGCGTCAGCCCGCCGGTGAAGGTATTCGCACTCGAGAGGGTCAACGCGCTGCTGCCGGTTTTTGTCACACTCGCGGCGGTGGAACCATCGCTGAGAATTCCACTGTAGTTGAATCCGTTCGAACCGTTCCCTTGAAAAGTAAGCAAGCCTCCATCAATCGTCGCATTGACGCTCACCGTGTAGTTCACATTGTTGCTGAAGATGCCTTTGCTCGAATTCAAATTCACCGTCGGAGCCGTTCCACCATTGTCGACAAAGTTCAGAGTATTTGCCGCCGGATTAGGCGTTATATTGTAAGCTGACGTGGTGAAGACAGAGCTGTTCGAGGCATTCAACGTCATGACATTGAGCTGAAACGCGCCGACAATATTGTCCTGGGAAGTTGCCGTCAAGTTACCTGCGAATGAACCTGAAAAGCCCAACGTGGTATCTGCCGCGCCCACCGGCACCGCACTCCAAGCCGTGCCCGATGACCACGTATTCGTAGTGGTGGAGTTAGGTGCCGTATAGGTGTAGGTCGTCGCTTGGGCAGCAGGCACAAACAGCAACCCTACAGTGATACCCAGGAGGGCGGGCGTGATTTTGAGGGGCATGCACGCGCCGAGCGCGGAAGCCCGGCAACAACGGTTGGATTTATGGAGGTTCAGAAACGGGCTGAAGAACGGGGCTTTCATAGGGTTGATAAAGCGAACTTGGGGTTTTAAAGGGGCACAATGCCCCCGGTCACAATGAACGGGTTGGCCGACAATCCCGTCGACAGCAACGCGGAAGCCGTCCGGCCGTCAGATTCACAGCAGTTTGTTTAAACAACCGGCTCAGCACCCATATCGCATCGGACTTCAAGTCCTGCGTCAGGGCGGCGGCGGGATGGATGGCACGAAAATCCGTCCACGTTCACCGATACGTGCCCACCATCAGCTGGCGTGATGGCCCATTAAAAAGCTCCCTGCGAAATCCCTGCCAGCCCCCCCTCTTCTCAAATCCGTCATGATAGTGATCCGCCAAACGATCACGACATGCAGCTCAGCATAATCTTCGAACTGAATTCGAACAGTTAGCTATTATCATCAACACCATTCCGACTGCCTAAACAAATCCCTGTAAATCTGCCAGCCGGACGGCTTCCTCATTGTGATGGAACGGATCACCACCCAAATCCTTCATCGCGGTCGAAGTCAGGATCCGAACCGAAGACGCAGCCAAGCCCAAAAAACCTATGAAAACTCATGAAATCGTATCCATCCTCCGGGATAAATCCGCGTAGCAATCCCTATCACCTCAAAGCCATCGCCTGCTCCTGCATCATCCTGGCTGGCCTGTGCTCACAGACCGCCCATGCCCTTACAGGCACGGTCAACGGCGACTCCTCCGACGGCCAGGCCAATAAGGCGTCGTTGATCGCAAAGGGCGTTCCCGTTGTGGTGTAAATGGTATTGACTCCGTTCACGGTGCTGGCGCCAAATTGCAAGATGGCTGCACCGGCCGTCGTGCCGGTTCCGAACGTGAAGGCGTAGGTATTCGATGAGCTGCTCAGGCCGAACCGTAGACCGGCGTTGTTATTCCCCGGCGTATTGGTGATACGGAAATCGAGGGACAGGGTGATCGACTCGCCGATGGCCAACGGAGTCGCATTGGTGAATTGGCCCTGGGTTCCCGAAAAGGTGTTGGTGGAATCGATACGTAAGGCGTCGCTGGTGTTGCCGGTCGAATTGAACGCGCCGACGGTCAGTGAGGTATTCCCGAGCGTGCTCCAAGCGGCATCGAGCGCGTCGGTTCCACTGGAAACGCCGCCGCAGACAGGAGACCATCGCTACTGCTAGGCGGATCAATCAAAAGCCCGGGGACCAGATGGTGGCCCCCGGGCTGACTTCATGCTCTTTTCGCCAACGACCAGGCCGGGCTTAACGGCCTGTCATGACGATCATTGTCCTTGAAAAGCGCCCCGACCGCCGGTGCCGATGAAGACCTTGCCGTAATTCTGACGGTCTCCCGCAAGGGAGATGATGTCATTGATGGTGGGATCGGCGAGTTTCACCCAATTCAAGCCATAATCGTCAGACCGATAGATGCCTTTCACCCCGGCCTTGTAGCCGTGGATGAACACCGTGTAGCCGGTGCCGGACGCGGCCTTGCCGAAACTGACCTCGGTCACCTTGCCGATGCCGGCGATGGCCGACCAGGATGCGGCCGAATTGGTGGAGCGCCAGAGACCGCCGCCGCTTCCGTTGTAGGTGCCGTCGTCGCAGAGCCAGACGTCGCCACCCGCGGGATAGGCGGAAGACACGGGTGCCGCCATCAACTGGGGGGTCCGCATGTTCTGACTATTTCCGTTAGGCACCGTGGAGACCTGGGTCCAGGTGGCCCCGCTATTCGTACTGCGATAGATCACGTGGGCCGAGCTACCAAAAGTTGCGGCGTAGAAGCTGCCGTTGCCGCGGTCGGCCGCCAGGGGCTGGCCCGATATGCCGATGCTGCCGCCATTGGTATAAACTCCGGTAATGTTGGAGTTGGGCCCGCCTGTGGCCGCCGTCCAGGTCACTCCGCGGTCAGTGCTGAAATACATGGGGGTGGCGTTCGCGCCGTTCTTGATGCCCATCCAGACCAGGTTGCTGGAATTGGTCGCTGAAATGGCGACGCGCCCGCCGCCCATCCAAAGCATTCCCGGTGTGGCGTATAAATTGGTGGGTCTGTTGGTCCAGGTGAGCTCGTTCGCCGGAAGGTTGTCCGTGCCTCCATCTCCCTCGATCCAGGTGGTGGTCGGCGTGGCTTGGATCGTGGTCGAATATGCGGTGGTGTCGGTAGCCGAAGCCAAACGGTACAGCCGCAACGTCGCCGACGAGATTGCAGCCTGACCGCTCAAATCAAACTTCAGATAGCTCCAGCGGACGTAACCGGCCTGGTCGTAGTAGTTCTGTGCGTGTAGCTCGGTGGCACTGCCATAATTGGTGGTCGTGGCTCCGGAATAAACCCAGGCGTCGGCCGTCGGCGTGAGCGTGGTGCCGCCGTTGAGCAGCAACTGCGGCGGGTATGCCCCTTCCTTTGACGAAAACCGGAGATAGCCCTGGCTCAGCCAGTGGCTGGCGCGCACGGCCAAGGTCACCGACGTGACTCCTGCCGCCTGCTGTTTCTTGAGATAAGGCCCGACATCAAACGTCTCCCAGCCTGCCGTCTCGCTGTTGGAAACATTCTTCGCATCCAGTTGTCCGAATGTCACCCAGTTGATGCCACCGTTAGTGGAAACTGCGCCAGTTCCTGACGATTGATTGGCGGCTACCGTGGCCCGCACCCAGTGGTCGGCGTTGCCTTCGGAGAAATCCAAACTCGTGCCGTTTGACCCGCCCATGCTGCTGCCACCCGCCCCGCTGGGACGCACGGTCGTGTCAAGGTAGCGGAATCCGCCAACGTCAGAGAGCCCCGTCAGCAATTTGGCTCCGGTTGGCGCGTTCTTGAGCGAGAGAACCACCGTTTCCTCCTGGTTTTTCTGAAGGGTATACCACCAGGAGCCGGGGTTGGTGCCCAGATTCTGGGCGTTGCGCGTGCGGCTCACCCCGAAGAAATCACCGAGCCAGAGCTCGTTCGAATTGGCAGGATTGATAAGCATCGATGACGTGTTGCCAAACCAATAGCCGGTCAGGCAGGAGGTGCCATCCGGCTCTTTTCTGAGGTGATTGGTTCCGGTCTGCGGGCCTTCGTTGAAGGTGGTGGTCTGTGTGGTCCAGGTCGCGCCACCATCGATGGATCGCGAAATATTGGTGGTCGACGTCGATGCCACAAAAACCTTCTGACCGGTGGCATCATTGGGATCCACTGCCACCGCAAAATAATTCTGCCCGGTGGGCAACGTGCTCATCAAGGTCAGCGATCCCCCACGCGGCAACCTGGCGGCGCCGGTAGTCCCTGCGGTCGCATAAAGGGTGCCGTTGCCGGAAATCGCGCCGCGCCGGGGATACAGGAACGTCGCTCCGCTCACTTTTGCCCAGGTGGTACCTCCGTCCGTGCTTTGATAGATACCTCCCAGGGTCGCGTCGAAAACACCAGCATAGATGATCGTATTTCCGCCGTTCTTGTCGCAGGCGACGAAGCTGATGCCTATGTTCGTTGTTCCAAAAGGAACCGAAGCGGCCGGAATCTGGGTGGCCGTCCATGCACCGCCGCTTTTGGTGAATTTTCTCAGTCCGGAGGTGGTGGAGCCATACCAGAGAATATTGGGATCATTCGGATCGACGGCGAGACGTTCGCCATTCATTCGGCTGGTTCCATTGCCTTGGATCGTAAATGTGTTGCTCGAACCCACGAGATACCAGGTCGCGCCCCGATCGTCGGACCCATAGATCCCACGCGCAGTGCCGGATACGTTGGGATTCCCCACCGCCATATAGAGCCGGTCGGGTGTGCTCGGATCGACCGCGATGCTTTCCACGCACATCAAGGCACCGCCACTCGCGGAGCCAAAGGGAACCATCGAGTCGGAGAGGGACACCCATGCACCGTTGCCGGAGGCATCTCCGGCGGTGGGCGACCAGCGGAAAGCACCTCCCACGTCGGTCCGGCAGTAAATATCCGCTCCGGTGGGGTCGGACACGAGGCCGGTCACATAGCCGCCGCCGCCAAGCGGGACGGTGCTCCATAGCGGGACCGTGACAGTTTCATAAGTCAAGGTGGGCACATACACCCCGCCGGCTTCCGAACACCCCATCTGATAGAGTTCTCCCCAGACATAGGCGTCCATGCTGTTACGGATGAATACATAGGCGGTCGGGGCACCGGCAGCGCGCGCGGCCGCGAGGCAGTCGTTGAGATGGGTCACCAATGCGGAGCCCGATTCGGTGACAGTAGAATACCACGGTATTCCCGGCGTAAGGAAGTTGTCCTTCAGCAGGACACTCGCAGGGTCCAGCGCGCCCTCATAAAAATCGGTGGCAGCAATGGCCGGACTGGTGCTATAGCCGAGCCCGTAGAGATCGCCATTCACGGTCATTCCCGACGCGGTCGCGCCCAATTTGACCTGATAGGCCGCGGTGGAAAACTGCTGCGTCGGATCGGCAAGGACGGCGGCCGGGATTTGAAACACATGGATGACGCTGTGCCGGATACCCGCATCGCCGCCGAGCCGACCAAAGGTTGCGGAGGTGTTGGTGACGGTGCCGTCGCTGTTTGCCTGGCCATCGGTGGCGTTGCCGTTGATGATCGCCGCATGAGCGCTGATCATGGAGGCCGACAGGACAGCGGTGACGATTAAACGTGAGCCTAATTTCGAGAAACGGGCGCATAGGCCCGGAGTGTGTGAGTCAGTAGCGGGTTTTTGTAATCTCATGGATTTTTGGGGTTTCGTTTTTTTGTGGACTGAGAAAATTCCTGGCACCTCCTTCCGGTCAAGGCGCGCAACAATCAGGAGAAATGGGTTTTCATCGCGCCATCCTCAAAACAATCAGGCGATTTGGAGAATGTCGGGACAGGGAGTCCTGCTGCAATGACTGCAATGAACGGCAACCCGGTCGACCGCAATGCGAAACCTATCCGCCAATTAGAATCACGTGAAATTGTTTAGACAAATCCCTCCAGGCCGAAAAAGGATGCCACTAGAATGTATGCCGTGCCGAGCAGGATACTCACGGCGGAAGGACAATTTTTGACACTATGGATTTTCTTCATGAAGAATATCTGACTGAAACAAGCAAAGGCGATGGCTCCCATCTCGGGACCTAAAGGAAAAGCAATTCTTGATAAGCCGGTATCATGTCCGACGGCGACGCAACTGATCCACCCTTAGCAAAAATCCGGCACACATTCTCATTCGTGTTTTCATGGGCTTCTTGGGGTTTTCAGGGACCTCGTCACAAACTCAATCCCCGCTAAGAATCAAGAAATTGGAGGTTGGTCCCGCCGGCAGCAACGAGGACGTCACTGGCCAATCAAATCCAAAGAATAATGTTTAAACAATAATGCTCCGGGCAAAATCCGAATCCCGAATGAACCCGAAACATGGGAAAATGGTCCGGCAACCGCGACACGTCAAACAATCTCTATCATACGGTAGAGATTTCAGGAATCACACACGCCAATTCAATTGTCTAAACAATTTCCCGTAATTTTGATCACCGTCCTGATTCCTGATTGTCACCGAACGAATCGCCGGGCTAATCGATTCATCACGGTTGAAAATCGTATCTGTCCCGGGCCCAATCCCACAGACGCTGTCGTTTCAAAAACCCAACAAAACCCATGAACTCATTCCCATTTTCAGGAACAAACCTGAGATTCGATCCGCAAAACATCAAAGCCCTCGCCTGTTCCTCATTACTTCTCGCAGGCATGTTCGCGCCGTCGGCCCATGCCCTCACCGGCACGATCTATGGCGTGTCCTCAGACGGTCAAGCCAATAGCGACGGCACCATATCCAGCACCACCTCGCTCTACGGGCGGCTTGGGGCCGATGCGGGAATCCGACACAGTGTCATCCATGTGTTTGAAATTCCGTCGACCGTTCTCGCAGATCCGACCCAACGGTTTTCCGCAGCGAGCTACAGCACCAAAATCGGTCTCGGCTCCAGCAATACGCTCAATGTCGATCTCTACGGGGTAGGTTTCGGCACCAGTCCCGCCATCGCAGCAGCGGATTTCTATGAGGGAGCTTCGGATGGGGCGAATGTCCTGCTGAAGGACAATTTCATCATCCCGACGACGCCGGCCTATTCGACCATTACCGAATCAGGATCCGCCTTAGTAACCTATCTCAACGAATGCCTGGACGCAGCGCGGTTGTCGAGTGCACCTACCGCCTACATTTTCATCCGTAACAGCCTCGATGCGTATATCTGGTCGTCCTACTATCCGGTTGGAATGAACGAAGCGGGCGGATCGTATCTCCCCACCATTGCTTACACTACCGTCACGGTTCCGGTATGGAGTTCCGTGCCCCTGGGCGGCGGTGGATTTGTGACCGGCTTGGCGAGCACTTCCGATGGAAGCAACATCTACTGCCGTACCGATGTCGGCGGAGCCTTCCGGTGGGCACCCACCGGCGATGCCGCTGGCAATGGATCCTGGGTTTCCCTGAGCGACACGATGATCCCCTTTGGCACCCCCAACGCCAGGGCGGTGATGGGTGTCGAGTCGATCGCGACGGACCCTAGCAATACCTCCCGTCTCTACATCGGCGCAGGCAACGGGATCTATCTTTCCGACAATCAGGGAAACAGTTGGACCCTGATCAGCCCCGTCATCGCCATGTCGCCCAATGGCGGCTACCGCAGTTGTGGTGAACGCCTGGCTGTCGACCCCAATAATCCGAACATCGTCTGGTATGGCTCCATCAATAATGGATTACAAAAAGGCGACAAGACCAGCGGCACCTGGGTGTGGTCGACGATATCAACCGCCTCCGTCCCCACAGGCACGGCCAATGCCGGGATCACATTTGTGGCCTGTGATCAAAACAGCGGAAGCACCATCGTTTACGCGGGTGTCGTCGGAAACGCAACCACCGGGGGCGTCTATAAAAGCACGGACAATGGTATCACATGGGCAAAGGTAGGCATCACAGCCGGGCAAACTCTCACCAATCCGCGGCGTGCGCAGATCACCAGCAATGGCACCGTCTATGTGACCGCAGGCGGTGATGGAGTCTTCAAGCTGCCGGGGGGGCCGTCGACGGTGCTCACCCAACTGACCAGCCTGCCCACCACCATCCTCTATCAATCCGGCCCGGTTCAGTATCAGGGCGTAGCCGTGGATCCGAACGATGCGACCGGCAACACGGTCTACATCGCCGAAGGTAACTGGCAATACCAGTATAACAACATCTGGCGCTCCACCAATGGTGGCACCACCTGGTCCACACAGGACACAATTTTCAACGGCGTAAAACCCAACGGCTCGACCATATCCAATGCCAGAACCGAACCGGACGGAACTCCCTGCCTGACCGGTTATTGGTTCGGGAACACCTCCTCCCTGATGATCAATCCCGCCAACTCCGCAGAACTGTGGGCGGCTGACTTCTTTGGAGTCGCCCGCACACGTGATGCACAGAATCTTGGCAACAACACTCTGCCGCCTTCCGGGCCTGGTGGCTGCCAGTGGAGTATGCTGCAAAAGGGGCAGGAGGAGACGGTGGTCGCCGTCGCAAAAAACGCGCCCAGCGGCGCGAGATTGCTAACTGGTGTGGGTGATGTGGGGGGCTGCCGATATACGGACATTTCTATGCGTCCATCCGGTGCTGGTGGCAATCGCTTTTCAAATCCCGGCGGTGGCAACACCACCAGTCTGGACTTTTCAGAAAGTGATCCAAACCTCTGGGTCCGTGCGTGGGTTGAGCAAGCCTCCCAATGGAAGCCCGGCAACGGATCCTTATCCAAGGATGGTGGAGCAAGTTGGATGACGTTCGGCCAGATTGATCAGGCCGCCATCGCGGCCGCCACACCTAACACGTGGATCGAATGGGACGTCGCGCCCTATCTGAAACAGCACGCGGGTGGCCAGGTCACATTGATTGTCCGGGGCAATACCACGGGTGCGCTGCTGACATTTGATTCCAAAGAGGGAACCAACGCACCGCAACTGGTTGTCAACGGCTCGACCCCGCTTGCCGTCACCGAAGACACCTATGTGCAGGACGGAACTTCCGCGACCGTGAACAACGGAACCGCGATCTCGCTGCTGGCCAAGCAGGATACCGTCAACAACCAGCGGTGGACCTACCTGAAATTCGATCTGACCGGCATCAGCTCAATCACGACGGCCAAGCTGAGAATGTTTCTCCAAAGCTCCAACTCCACCGTGACGGCGCTGGCCGCTGTGCATGCGGGGGATGTGACGTCGTGGACCGAAGGAGCCCTGACCTGGAACACCCGCCCGTTGTTTAAAGGCATCAGCGGAATTTATGCGTCGGCGGCCCCGCCGATCCTTGTGAACGGGAGCAACGGCGGCGGTGGTGGTCGGATCGCAATCTCGGCGACCGATACAAACAACATTGTCTGGATGCCTATCAATTATAGCCAGGCCACGATTCCAGCTTATTACAGCAAGGATCGCGGTGTTACCTGGGCGGCAGGAACCGGCGCTTTCAACTCGCCAATCGCCGGTGTCTACACCAATGGCAACAGTCTCGGAATGTCGGGTCAGTGTCTTGCCGCCGACCGCGGCAACGGCAAGTTCTATCTCGCCAAGTTCGGAGGTGCCAGCCACCTGATCTACAGCAGCACGGACGGAGCGGCCTGGGCACAAGTCGGAAGTGTAAGCAACGGTGGCACGTATAATATGAGGACACCCCAGATTGTCGCAGCACCGGTGTCAACCACCTGCCCTTCCGGCGGGGATGTTTGGGTGTGCGACGACTCCGACTATCTTGGAACACACGCCGGCGGCGGGCTCTGGCGTTCCACGAATTCCGGCGCCAATTGGTCGCAAATTTCCGGTATCGGAAGAGTCACCGCAGTCGGCTTCGGCAAATCGGTTTCAGGAATGGGTTACGCTGTATATTTTTTCGGCTACAACGGCACCACTCTGGGAATCTACCGTTCCGAAGATTACGGGACGAGTTGGATCAAGCTGATTGACCCGACGATCGAACAGATCAACACGCTGTCCGGAGACCGGCAGAATCCCGGCAAGGTATTCATCGGCACTGGCGGCCGGGGCATGTTCGTCGGTCAGTGACCGCCGCGATTACCCTCAGATCGAAATCAATCATGCGGCGGTGGAGCCATCGAAACGATCCATCGCCGCATTCTGACAAGCACTGAATAATATCATGATCCAAAACACGCGCCCCTTGTTATTCGCCATCCTATCCACCATGTCCCTGAGCCTGCCACCTGGCGCGGAAGAAATGCCGCCCCTCTAAAGTATGTATCAGGACGCTCGCAAAGGTCTGCCATCCGATCCGGCGTGGGGCTACTGGAAAGCGGCTCCCACGGCGTGGCTGGGCGTTCATCGACAGTTCCTAACCCGTAGTCAGCAGGGCAACGTCGATGTGGTCTTTTTGGGCGACTCGATCACCAGGGCTGGGAGCAGATGGAATCCACTGACTTGGCCGGTTCCACTACCCCGCTTCAGGCAATCAACTCCGGCATCGGCGGGGACACCACCCGGCAGATCACCTGGCGCATCAACCACGGAGAATTGGACGGCATCAAGCTGAAGCTGGTAGTTCTCATGATAGGCACACCTCTAAGCCGACCATAATTCGGGCACCAACGAGCAAATCGTGGATGGAGTTAAGACGATATTCAGGCTGATCCGCGAAAAAACGCCCGATACCCGCTTCCATCCACTCGGCGTGCCACCCCGACAAACCAAATTCTGGAGTGACCGCATCGCTTCCCTCAATGTATTGCTCGCGGGATTGAACGAATCCGGCAGAGTGTAATTCCAAGACGTGGGCGCCACATTCATCGGTAACGATGAAGAGGTCAACAAAGAGCTGTTCAACGCCGATCTTGTTCACCTCAACGCCGCCGGCTATGAAAAACCAACTTCCATCGTCGCCCCCTGTGTGAATCACCTTCTTCAAGAACCTCTCAGTTCAAAAGACCAGAGTTTCAAGAAAATCGAAGGCAATCTGAGCGGACCACCAGCGCTCGAATCCGACGAGCGCGGAGATAAGGAATGTATTGTTGGGAACATGGGACATGGATTTTCCCGCAGGGTTTCAAATTCGGAAAGAGGAGTCATGCTAAAGCCGTTGTTCAGCTAACCATTTCAGGAGCTGGTCCTGCCACTCGTCCCACATCGGTCCTCTGTAACCATTCAAGCCGTGCCCTCCTGTCGGCAGTTTTAGATAGATAGCAGGCACTTGATGGAACTTTAAGGCATCATAAAACAGACGGCTGTCTTCAGGAGAAACCGTAGCATCGTTCTGTGCATGAGCCAGGAACGTGGGAGGCGTATTCGCCGTTACTTGTTCTTCATTGGAAAACCATCTCACGGTTTGCGGGTCCGGATCCGGTCCCAGCAGGTTTCGTTTCGATCCGCCATGAGCCTTCGATCCCATCGAGATCACCGGGTAGATCAGGATTCCAAAATCCGGCCGACACCCGAAACGGTCGATGGGATCCTTTGCGATTGGATCCCCGCCTTGGAAGTGAGTCAATGCAGTGGACGCCAGATGCCCGCCTGCGGAAAACCCCATGATCCCAACGCGCTGGGGATCACAGCCCCAAGTCCGGGCCTTTGATCTAACTATCCGAATGGCTCGTTGCGCGTCGAGAAGGGGAATATTCGGATTGCCCCCGGGCAAACGGTATTCCAACACCACGCCGGTAATTCCGTGTTCATTCAGCCATCGCGCGATCCCATGCCCTTCGGGATTCACCATCAACATTTCGTAACCGCCGCCCGGGCAGATGACGACGGCAGCGCCATTCGGTTTTACCGGGCGATGAATCGTGATGAAAGCAGTCTCGGTAGCGACTTTGCCGCCGCCCACCGGCGCTTGGCCGGACCAGAGAGGAAGGGTTTCCGGTGCTGGCGGATTTCGAACTACAATGGGATCGAATAACGGCATGGCCGCACGGAAAATCGATTGATGTCCGGCGACTGTCGGGTGCTGTCCGTCGCAGCTTTCAAAGTTCACCGATCCCAAATCAACGAGACAGGCATTGTTGTCATTGGATGATTTCTTGTAGGCATTAAAGCCACCAGACACTTCAGCACGCGCCCGTCCGGATACGGGAATCATGACAATGATCTTCGTCGCCAGGTTAACCCGGGAGCGCAACTTTTTTAGAGACGCAATCACCACCGTGTCGGGAGGCGGTCGATTTTCACCAAGATTGACCAGCACCACATCAGGCGACGGACTGAGCAACCCGCCCCGCAGACGGCTCACCGTCGAGGTCGATTGATCAATCAGCCCATCCAAAGGCGGCAGATTGACCATTCCACCGGACCAACTGAATCCTCCATAGGCTATACGCGCTTCCCGGTATCCATAGTGCCGTGCGAGAAGTTCTCCATAACTCGCGCGCCCGTCGTCCGAGGAGGCCCAGGAATCATCCGTTGGGCGGCCCTGCCCACCCGCAGATAAGGCACCATCGCCGGACGTGATCGAGTCGCCGACATTCAGCCAGATCTTCTTTGGCAATTCAACCGCCGAAGACTTTCCTCCCTCATCAACGGTAAAACCGGTGATTTTGACGGAGTTGCCAGGCACGTCACCGGTATGGCGATCCTCGAAGGGCGACATCCCCCGAATGTATAGATCGATCACCGGATTCGGCACGTCTGACGACAACAGAACCGATTCTTCGGTTGCTACAAGCTGGCGGGTTTGAAGGGCGCCACCATTGACCGACCAAGCGATGATCGGACAACGCGCAGGAGCGACGTCCGCCAGATGTCCCGAAGCAACCCTCAACTCCAACTGCAGCGTGTCCTTAAATTTCAACGTGAGAGATGCTCCATTCACCGCTGAACCAATAAAGCCGTCTTTGACCACCCAGTTGTAGGGAGAGAGGCCGTTCACCACGTGGACATCATTCGCGGGAATCACCGCTCCGCTCAGACTGCCAGATCCAATCCAAAGAAAGATCGAAATTATCTGACCTATCAAAATTTTTCTATTTCCGGATTGAAGGAACATGAGATGATGGAACAACTAGGTTCCGAGTTTTTACGAGAATCGGAATATTCATGAGTTTGACGAGCGTTCCGGATCGAACTTTACGTCCGACTCGGATCAGGGGTCAAGCGGTGATCCGGTCAGCCGCAAAGCAGAATGTATCGGACCATTCGATTCACGGGGAATTGTAGAGACAAATGCACCATCCACATCCATTCCTCGTCACTAAATCAATTTGAGCAACCCGACATATCCCGCCCTCAGCTTATTGGTAGCAGGATGGAAATGTAAGATAAGGCACCGGATTTACGGGGTTCTCCCGCATTTCCTTCCAAGTCACGCCGCCGTCGGTAGTTTTTTCGAAACCGCCTTCCTCGTCGCCGTTCCACACCGTCGAGGAAACCCAGATCGTCTTCGGATCGGCGGGATGCACTCCCTATCTCCCTGGAACAATTGTTATCAAAACAACTGATCTGGTTCCAGGGTTTTCCATGGTCCGCGCTGCGCCAGAGGTTTTCCCCCGAAGCGTAAACCGCGCCGTCGGCGGTCGTCATCACGTTGAACAGATACTGGTCGTTCGTAAAGACGGACTGCCAGCTTCCGCTGGCGTCTTCGCTGCGATAGATCCCGCCTTTGTCGCAGAACCCGCCCCAATAGCCACGCTGTCCGCATCCTTCACTTTTTTACCGATACTCATAACCCGATGTTGGTCCGCAGAGGTTTCCATCCCTCGGCCTTTTGTACAAACAATTTCACGTGAATCCAATACTCCGAATTATTCGCGCATTGCGACCGGGAGGCTGGCAACACAGCTTTGCGAACACGAAGCGGATTTCAAACTGATGCAGGGCTCCCGGAAACTCAACAAACCCCTTTTCCCAGCATCTGCCTCCCGCCGGATTTTCTCTCGCCCGGTCGCCCGCCCATGTCTCACTCTCGCGAACCCATGAAATCCATTTTGTGTATCCTGATTGCCTGCGGTGCCTTCATTAGCCCCGTTTCCGCCGTCGAGCAGGTGTTCGATATCCCGCGCGAGCTCTCCGGCGAGGTCTGGCGCGCCTCATGGATCGCTCCCATCGACGCACCTCCTAACGACTACGGCGTATTCGCCTTCCGCAAGCCGTTCGATCTCGCGGAAAAACCTTCGCGCTTCGTGATCCACCTCACAGCGGACAATCGCTACCGGCTCTTTGTAAACGGAGAAGCCGTCACGATCGGTCCCGCGAGAGGCGATCTCATGCATTGGTGTTTCGAATCCATTGACATCGCCTCATTGCTGAAGGCGGGTGGTAACAACATCGCCATCCAGGTGTGGAACTTCGGGATCTACGCCCCTTTTGCGCAGTTTTCCCGACGCACGGGATTACTGGTACAGGGAGACGGGATATTGGAATCCGTCGTCGACACCAATGCCACCTGGCAGGTGAGACAGGATGAATCGTTCTCACCCGTCCCGCTCGATATGGCCAAGCTCGGCACCTTCATCACCTCCGGCCATGGAAACCGCATTGAGGCGGCTAAAGCCCTCAAAGGCTGGCAGCAGGAAAAACATGATACCAGTGACTGGTCCAAGGTCGAGTTGGTTAGTCCGGGGTTCCCCTGGGGCACCGGCACGCAGGGCGACTGGCTGCTAGTCCCGCGCATGATTCCGCTGATGGAAGACACTCCCCAAACCTTCGCGGCCATACGCCGGGCGGACGGGGTCAAGGTCTCTCCGGATTTCATCCATGGCATGGCTCCCATCGAGATCGCCCCCGGTCAGAAAGTTTCACTGCTTCTGGACCAAGGGAAACTCACCACCGCCTATCCGGAAATGATCGTCAGCGGAGGCAAGGGGGCCAAGCTCCGGATCACTTATGCCGAGGCACTCCACAAGGCCGAAAAAGGCGGCGACAAGGGTAACCGGGACGAAATCGAAGGCAAAGTGATCCGCGGGCTCGTGGATGAATTCCTCCCCGACGGACAGGGCGAGTTTTTGTTCCGGCCGCTGCGTTTCCGCACCTTCCGCTACGTGCAGGTGGAAATCGAGACCGGCAGCGAACCACTCAGGATCCTTCATTACTCCAGCCGCTTCACCGCCTACCCCTTGCAGCTCAAGGCGACTTTTAAAACCGGGGATAAACGATTGGACAACATCTGGCAGGTGGGCTGGCACACGCAGCGGCTCTGCGCCAACGACATCTTCTACGACTGCCCCTACTACGAACAAATGATGTATGTCGGAGACACTCGCATTCAGTCACTGATCACTCACTACATGAGCGGTGACGACCGGCTCATGCGCAAGGCAATCGACCTGTTTGACAACAGCCGCGTCTCCGAGGGCCTCACCCAGAGCAGCTATCCCAGCCGCGTCCCCCAGTTTATCCCGCCCTATTCGTTATCGTGGATCCAGATGCTTAACGACTATCTGCTGGTCAATGGGGATGAAACCTACGTCCGCGGAAAGCTCAACGCCACACGCTCGATTCTCGATTGGTATCAGACTCAAACGGATCCGGCCACGGGCCTCTATACCGCCAAAAGCTGGTGGAATTTCGTCGATTGGCCGAACGAGTGGCCGTGGGACGACGCAACGCGCATCGGCGGCGTGCCCAGCAGGGACAAGGACGGAGTGTCATCCATCCTCAACCTGCAATGGGTGCTCGCCCTCCGGGATGCCGCCACGCTCTACCGCCATTTTGATAGGGAGAGCGATGCCGCCCGAGCCGAGAAAACCGCAGACAACGTACTGCGCCAGATCTTCAAACGTTGCTGGGACCCGAAGCGCGGCCTTCTGGCAGACAACCCCGAGCGAAACACCTTCAGCCAGCACGCCAACGTGCTGCTGGTGCTAGCAGATCCCGTCGGCCAACAGGGATATGCCCCCAGGAAGCTCATGGAACACGTGCTGGCAGATTCCAGTCTCGTCCAATGCACGATGTATTTCCGCTTCTATCTGAATGAGGCACTGCTCGCCGCCGGCATGGGTGACCTCTACCTCGATCAACTGCAACAATGGGATGCCATGCTGGCACTGGGGCTCAGCACCTTTGCCGAACGCCCCGATCCGACCCGCTCGGACTGCCATGGCTGGAGCGCCAGTCCCAACTACCACTTTCTACGCATCGTCTGTGGCATCCAACCCACCGCACCCGGTTTTGGCAAAGTCCGGATCGAACCGAACATGGGGCAATTACGTCATGTCTCCGCATCCATGCCCCACCCATTGGGATCTATCCGCTTGCAGTTCAAACGCTCGGAAAACAAGGAGTTCTCCGGCTGGGTCGACTTGCCCCACGGCCTAAACGGCGAACTCAAGGTAAATGGTAAAATTCATCAACTCACCGGAGGCAGCCGTTTCGAACTACCCTGACCCGGCGGCGATCTCGATTGATTTTCCGCGTTCTCTCCCCTTACCCTTCCTGATCAATCAACCATGAGCACATCCACCACCGCCCGCCTCACCTCCCTCCCATTGGCGTTGTTGAAAAGCTGTAAGCGTCCTAAATTTATCCCCTACGTTGCTCCGGGGGGGAGGTGGGCGATGCGGGCGGGGGTCAATGCGGCTGCTTGCTCCGGGGTCGCTTCGGGCGGCAGGCGCTTGATGACTTCGGCAAGGTAGTCCTCGGGATCGATGGCTTGGTGGCGGTTGGCCAGGAGGGTGTAGAAGAGGGAGTTGTTCGTCCCGGCTTCGAGGCTGCCGAAGAACATCCAGTTTTTCAACGTGAAGGCGTAAGTATTCGATGAGCTGCTCAGGCCGAACCGTAGCCCGGCGTTGTTATTCCCCGGCGTATTGGTGATACGGAAATCGAAGGGCAGGATGATCGACTCGCCGATGGCCAACGGAGTCGCATTGGTGAATGCGCCCCCGTTTCCCGAAAACGTAGCGGTGGAATCGATACGTAAGGCGTTGCTGGTGTTGCCGGTCGAATTGAACCCGCCGACGGTCAGTGTGGTATTCGCGAGCGACGTCCAAGCGGCATCGAGCGCGTCGGTTCCATTGGAAAAGCCGCCGTCAATAAACTGATCGTTCACCAGAACGGCGGCTCAAGCGTAATTGGCGCAGGCGAGAGCCGGCAAGGAGGTCAGGGTAAACGCGCCGAATGAAGAGCGGGTGTACAAAGCAGAACGAGTGGGAGTGATTTTGCCGGCGATGCACGCTGTTAGCGCATAAATCCCGGAACGACGGGTGAAGAGCTGAAGGTCCCAGAACGGATTGGAGAATGGGATTTTCCTCAGTTTTTTAGGTGGGTTCTCGGCTCAAAGTGCCCGGTGGCCGTAGCGGAAATGGGTGGGGCTTTACACAAATTTGATTAGACAAACGGCCTTTGCCCAAAATCCGGGTCGTGGATGAGGAAAATTGGGAGCTGAGTTCGTTCTGGGAAAATCATTTGGCGGCGGCGGAGGGATCGATCTCTCCCGATAGAAAGCCATTGCCACCGGTGCCGAAGAAGACCCGGCCATACACCTGGCGGTCGGCCGCCATACACAGCGGAGTCTTGCCGATGGCGGGCACTCCGAGGTCTGTCCAGGTGGCTCCGTTGTCGGTGGAGCGGAAGAGGCTCTTGGCGACGTCACCCATTTTTCCAAGGATGTAGACGGTGGGAACGGTCGGATTCCCGGGGGCGGCCTTGCCCACCGCCATGAAATCCACGCTCTTGATGCCGGCGATTTTTGTGAACTTGGTACCCGAGTCGGTGGAATGAAACAGGCCTTCTTTCGCCATGCCCACCCACACATCGCCTTCCTTGCCGGGCGTGGTTTCGAGCGTGAGGGGATCGGTGGGATAGGAACCGGGCAGGTTGGCGGCCTTGGCAAACGTCACCCCCCCGTCACTGCTCACATACACGCGGCCGTAGTGATAAACGTAGAACTTGGAGCCGTTCACCTTGTCCGCAGCGAGCGGATAACGCGGGCCTGAGGAAAAGACATTCCTGCCACCGAGGAGAATTTCTTTGGGCAGCGTGGTGATCGGCGTCCAGGTGACGCCGCGATCGGCGGAACGGTAGCATGCGTTTTGCTGAGTGACCCAGACCATGGTTTCGCTGGTGGCCGAAACCGCGACCCGACCGCCGCCGGCACCCTTGGGGCTGGTCCACTTGGTGTAGGTCTTGCCGCCGTCGGTGGAATAGCCGCAGTAGGCGGGTCCGTCCCAGCCGGCGCGGCCGACGCGGGCGATGAAATCAGGGTTGGTTTCCTGGATCGCAACCCCCGTTAGATTACCCCATTCGGTGGTGGGGGTCCACGGGAAGAACTTCATCATGCCGACCGATGGGGGCTCGGTGAGGGATTTGTGATCCCAGCCGCCGATATCGGCGACGCTGGTGAGGAGAACGTTACTGCCCGAGGGAGGGCAGAGCAGGGTCCCGATAGCAACGGTTTCCTCATGGCCGACGGCGCGGGGTTTCCATGTCACCTTGGGTGTCGCCCAGATATCGGTGGTCTGGGAGGCGAAAAAGAAATCGGAGAACCACACCATGGTCGGCTTGAAGGGATCCCAACAGAAGCTGCCGGTGGCCTGTCCGATGGTGGAAGCAAACCACGGAGCCTCGGACAGATCGACCGTGTGGTTGATTTCCGACCAGGTTGCGCCGCCGTCCTTGCTGCGGTAGTGGATGAAGCGATACGGGTTGAAGGAACTGCTGCTGACGACGACCTGGTTGCTGTCGGCGGGGTTGACGGCGATCGCGCTGTAGCCGCCGGGAGTGGGCGGGGTGATGGTTGTCCAGGCGGTGCCGTTCCATTTGTGAACCCCGCTGCCGGCGGCGCCGGCGGTGACATACAGCGTGCCATTGGCATGAAGAGCCGCCCTGGTGGCCGCAGCCGGGCCGCCGGGCATGAGGGCAAAACTTGCGCCACCATCGGTGCTAAGGTGAACGCCGTCGGCGCAACCGATGTAGATCGTCTTGGTGACACCATCGATCGTGCCGCCGCTGGGATCAAACAGGACAAAGTTGCCGCAGAGATCGTTGATCTTCGCCCACGAGCCGGGAGCGCCGGCCTTGGTGGTCTTGAAGGTGCCGTTGGTCTCGGTGACCTTTGAATCCTTGGCACCGCGCGTGGTGACATAGACGACGGCGCTGTTTTTCGGATCGACGGCGATGCGCTGTCCAGCACCCTGCTCGCTGTTAGGTTTGATATCGAGAGAGATCTGGCAATCGGCCCAGGAGTTGCCGCGATCGACGGACTTGAGCACGGTCCCATCGACGGCCAACATGCCGCCAGTGGTCACATAGAGTGTGTTGCCGGTGGCGTCGCTCGGATCGAACGCGAGACGGGCGGCGGCGCTGCGGTTTTCCCACCCGCTTACACCGGATTTATAAAGCAGGCCTTCCCATCGTTGCCCGGATGCATTCCATCGGTAGGGCGTGCCGACATCGGTGGTGATGAAGTAAAGATCCTTCACCAGGGGGTGGGCCTGGATGGTGGTGGTGGCACCGCCACCGCCGATGCGAACGGGTTTCCACGTGTAGGGTTGGGCGTGGATCAGGAGCGATGAACTCAGGGTTAGGGCTCCTACGAGGAGAGCACTGGCGACTGTTGGAATATTCATAAGGTGAGGTTTCGGGCCGGGCCCGGTTGTAGCAAAAGAATGGGAAAGAGGTTCAAGCGATGGACTCAGGGTTTCAGAAGGGCATCCACGGCGGGCTTCAGCGTGCCACCGAGAATCTGATAGCCTTCGGTGGAGAGATTAATCTGGTCGGGCATGTAAAGCGCGGCATTGATGGCATTCTCCGCATTCAGGAACTTGGCGGAGGCATCGAGAAACTGGATTTTGTTTTTTGCGGCGTAGGCGGACAACTCCTTGTTGAGCGCGGCGGTGCGGTCGATGAAGTATGCGTTCTGGCGAGGGAGCACTCCGAGCAGCAGGATTTTGGCGGACGGGGCTTTCGTGTGGATGAGACCGCAGATCTTGGCGACGCCCTCGACGATCTCGGCGTCGGTGCCGGAGTTGTGGTCGCTGTAGATGTTATTCGTGCCGATCATCAGCACTACGAGCTTCGGGTTGAGATTATCGAGTTCGCCGTTTTCCAAGCGCCAGATGACCTGGCGTGTGCTGTCGATGCCAATGCCGTAGTTGGCCGCTTTCAATGGGACGAAATGAGCGTCCCAGACGGCCTTGCCCTCCTTGTCCCAGAGCATGGTGAGGGAATCGCCCAGGAACATGATGTCCACGCCGCCTTGGGCGGTGCGGGCGAGGAGCTTCTGGTGCTGGCCGGACCAACCCTCGGCCCAGCCTTGATAGAAACCCCAGCCGGCTTCGGAGGGTTTGGCCTTGGGCGGAGGACCTTGAGTGATTTGGGCCGGCGCGAAGCCGGTGCCCGCCATGAGTAGAAGGGCCGTCAGAAGCGAGAGGTGGAAATGAGGTTGGGTGATCATGGATTTTTATCGATAGGTGAGATGGGAGATGGTTTCAAGTTTGCGCCACATGGGCGCCGCAACGCGCTGGTAAGGAATCAGCACTCCCAACAACTACGCGGCCAGCGTGCTATGGAGACGAAATCAGAGATTACAGGAGCCGGATGAAGTCATGAAGGAAAGTGTATTGCAGGGCATTCGACCTGGTTCAAAGTCACGTGACGGCACGATAGTCAGACCGTCGACGAAACCACAGCAGGCAAGCCTGTCTCTTCCGCAGTTTCGCGTCCAAGTTAGAGTGGAAACGAGAGAGCGAGGCCTTTTGCAGGCCTCGCTCTCCGATCAGATTGCAGGCTTAGGGCTGCGTCACCACGGCGCGGAGGAAACCAAGACCAGAGAGGCCGTTGGAGCCATCCAGGCTGAAGCTGCGGTATTCGTAGTCGGTCCCCGGTGTCGGCAGGCTGGTGATCACCGGAGCGACAATAGAGACACTTGTGGCGAAGGCGGCGAGATTGGTACTGCCCTGGATGGTGTAGGTGATCCCATCCACCGTGGAAACGGGTGACGGGGTTCCTGCGAAGACCGGTGCGGTTTTGCGCACCGCCACCG
>JBDSNC010000030.1:0-13281 GCA_039915545.1 Luteolibacter sp. | reverse complement strand
AGCTATCACACTGCGCCGCCGTGTAAATGATTCATCAGGTTTCACTGTGGACCGGAGATACGAATGTGCCGCGGACGCCGTTGGCAGGAATACGCGTCACGGTTTCACGAAGAAGCGCAGCCGTTTTTGAACAACGCAAGCTCGGAACCCGCCCCTGCAACCGCCATCACCACCAGTTGATCTTCATTCCGTTTTCACGGGCCAGAGCCTCCATCAGATAATAGTCGCCCCAACTGGTATAGGCGGCTACCGCCATACCGATCTGACCGTGCTTCAGAGCTCCGCGCACGGCGGGATCGGTGTCGAGATAGTCAGGCGAACAGAGACGGTCGAAAAACACCTGTTTCGCAGCACTCAGAGCAGCATCGGCTTTTCCCAGCGCTTCCAGCTCCTGGATTCCGCAAATGGCGATCGCCGTGGCGGACGAATCGCGGATCGCAAGCTTCGGATCCTCCGGCAGGCGAAAGTCCCAGACGGGTACGATTTCATTATCGAGAAGTGATAGAAATTTCCGCGCCACCCGCAGCGACGCATTCAGATAGCGCTCGTCTCCGGTATAGCGGTATCCCATGGCAAAACCATAGATCGCCCACGCAGTGCCGCGCGCCCAGTGGGTGTCGATGCCATAGCCGCAATAATTCTCACCGCGGGCCGGCGCACCGGTCACCGCGTCGAAGCGATAGGCATGAAACACCGAATCATCGTCGCGGATGAAATTCTCCAGCGTAGTGTCACTGTGCCGGATGGCGATCTCCTTGAAACGCGGATCGCCGGTTTCCTCCGAAGCCCAGTAGAGCAGCGGCAGGTTCATCATGCAGTCGATGATCGCCATGTGGGAGTAGTCCGTGATTTCCGCATCCATCCGGCCCCAGGCATTGATGTAGTTGCCCTCGGGTATGAACCGCGCGGCCAACTGCTCCGCCGCCTTCAGGCCGAGCTCGCGCTGTGCCTTGTCGCCGGTGAGCTTGTAGAGCGCCACCGAGTAAAGTGAGTAGAGAAACCCGAGATCATGCATCGTGTCCGCCGAATGTTCGGCCAGTTTTTCCTGATAGAGAGGATCGAGCGCGAGGACCTCGCGAATGAAGTGTTCGTCCTCGGTCTCATTCCATGCGATCAGCGCCATTCCGGTGAAGAACGAGGTGGTCCAGTTGCCGATTTCTAAAAAGCCCTCCTTCCAGTTGGAGTAGTCGCCCTTGGGATCAAACGACCAGGTCGTCGGCTGCGCGACGAGGTCCGCGATGTTGCGGCGGGTTTTGGCGATGAGGGTTTGATAAGCCGTGACTCGTCCGGTGGAAAGCCGGTCCGACGGAGAAACGTGTGTGGTGCTCATGATAACAGGATTTGATTCGTGGAGTTCCCCGCATCGTAGCCCCGGATTCGACCAGCGGGAGCCTCGCCAGGGGTTTCCTTGTAAACAAGCGCCGTTTCAAGAGGACTCGGTTTCACTACGCGCACCGCACGTTGTGGAGAAACTTCATCAAACGCATGGCAGATGCAGAATTCCGGCTCACCCCAGGTTTCTTTGTTCGACGACGAAGCCGCCTGTTCGTGCGCGCGTGGACGATCACTATTGATAGAATTCCGTGATAGCGTGCGTCCGGATACTCAAGCTCGCCCGGAATGCGTGAAATCTCAGGCGCATGGGAAAAGCTCCTTATTTGATCGGAGCTCCCCAATCGCCGGGAGATTTCCGGAGATCCTCATCGGACAGTGTCATGCCCGCAGCCTCGATGTGACAGTCTTTGGCCACGCTGCTGGTGAGGACAGGCACACCGGGAAGTTCAGATAGAAGGGTGATACCCGTGGCCGTATCCGGAAGGATGGGGCTGGCCATTTCGGCGTGAGCCGGCATGCCGAAGCCGAGCATGAGCGGCAGCCGGGGAAAACCCGCATCCTGCGGCTGGCAGGTGAGCCGCACGCGGTGGCCGCTGCCGGCCAGCGTGGCGATGGCATGCACGGTGGATTCCGGACGCACGCCTGCCAGTTCGAGTTCGATGTCGGAGTTCAGGCCACCGCGCAGATAGAGCAATGGCCCGTGGCTGATATCGCCACGGCTGCGGCGGACGACGACATTGGATCCCAGCAGGTACCCGCGCTCGCATCCCGTCGCGAGGCAGTTCTCGATGTAGGTCTTTTTCGGGCTGTCGTCTTTCGCGCCGATTTCAAATCCGGACCGGGTGTGGATCGCGGTGCAGTTGACCAGCGTGATGTTGCCAGCGCCGCCATAGGTGCGGAATCCATCTTCGACGAGACTCTTGGTGTAGCCGGGCTGGATCTGATAGCGTCCGTCACGGTTCACATAGACCGACTTGAATCCGAGGTCGGCGGCCGGTCCGGAAGTGTCCGCCAGCATCTCCGTCGTCGAGCGCATCACGCCTTCCGCGAGGCAATCCTCGATGCGGATGTCATCGCCCGCCTGAATGTAGAAACAGTGACCGAGGGCCCGGCTGAAGACCTTGCAACGGCGCAGCAGCGTACGGCTTCCCAGCACCTGAATGCCGCTTTGTTTTTGCAGATTGACGAGATTCGGACCACCCTTGCCGAGAAGATCGCCGTATCCCCAGGGAAACGAACCATGGACCTGGAGCGTGACGTTTTCCAAGGTGTTCCCCTCTCCGGCGACTGACAGAATGTTACCGCCGCTGCCTTGGTTCGGCCCGGTGTTGCGCAGCGTGAGTCCGTCGATGGTATTGCCGCTGCCCTGGACGATGAGGCAGCGGGTGTAGCCGCGTTGAGGAAGTTTCGCATAAAGCGAGGTGTCGATTTCAATGATGACATCCCGCAGATCGAAGCGGTTGTTTTTTCCCTCGAACACCAACATCGGCACCGGCGGACGGGGCAGGCTGCGGTCCACTCCTTTGCCAATTTTTTCCAGTACCTCAGCGGTGAGATAATCCGCCATGCGATAGACGCCCGGGGCCATGGTGACCTGCCGGCCGTCACCCGCGGCAGCGGTGACGAGTTCGGCCAGGGAGGAGACGGTCACGGCCTTGTCCTGCGCCAGCGCGCCATGAACGAAAGTAAAAAGCGACATCGTTAGATAGAACAGGGTGGATGATTTCATAGAGGTTGTAAGGAAAAGTAGTCAAAATCCGCATGACGGCGGTTTCCGGAAAGATCCTGGGCACAGATGCCGATCATCGCGCCGGTGAAACCCTGGGCGTAGTCATCGGAGAGTTTCGACGCATCCAGCACGGGCCCGACGTTCCTCCACGCGACGCCGTCCGTCGAGGCGCTGAACTGCAACCGCTCGCGGTGGATTTCCCCCCGCAGGAAAACCCTGGACCAGTCGCTGATGGTGAGTTGGCCGTCGAGTTCGTCGTAGTTTCCGTTGTCAGTCAGAACGATGCCCAGCACCTTGCCCTCGCTCTCGTCGAAGGTGACACGGAGATAGTAATGCATCCGCGTGTTGTAGTGGCAGATAAGGCCCGCCGACTGGGTGAAATGCTGCGGCTCGAAATCCATGCAGGTTTCGGCGATGACGTCGAAGCATTCCAGGCGCTTCGCCACCAGGCTTTGCTCGAAAAACGAATGCAGCGAGTCCCGCCCGGTCAGCCGCAGCCAGCCGGGACGGGCTGATAGAGAAAGCCACGAATCGTCCATCGGCACTCGGAGGGAGCTCCAGCTCGGATCGAGTTTTTCTCCGGTGAAATCATCACGAGTCGCCGGTGCCGGCCACGGGCACTCCGGCAGCCCTGCGGGCATCGCCACCTCGACCAACGGATAGTATCCATCCTGCTCCAGCCGCAGCCAGCCGTCCTGCCATTTCACCCTTTGAAGACAGGTCTCGCGGCCGAGGATGCAGCGGCGGTCGAAGTGAACCGGACGACCGGTCAGGTGCGCGAGATACCACTCGCCAGCCTGGGTTTCCACCAGCTCGCCGTGACCTGCTTTTTGCAAGGCGTGGCCGTAGTTGTCGCGGGTGGTCATCACCGAGTCCTGGGGGTCCAGCTCGTACGGCCCGAGAATCGAACGGCTGCGCGCCATCGCGATGCCGTGGTTCCAGCCGGTCCCACCCTCCGCGAGCATCAGGTAATACCAGCCGTCCCGTTTGTAGAGGTTAGGCCCTTCGCTGAGTTTGTCCTTCTGCATGATTTTCGTCCGCGCGCCGACCAGCTTGCCAGCCATCGCCTCGAACTCCTGCACGACGATGCCCGCGAAACGGAAACGCCCCTTGCGGAAATCCCACTCCATGTTGACGAGGTATTTCCGACCGTCGTCATCGTGAAACAGCGAAGGGTCGAAGCCGATGGAATCCAGCTCGGTCGGTTCGCTCCACGGTCCAAGGATATCGCCGGAAGTGGTTAGAAAAATCTTGATATCCTTGAACGGCCGCCCGAATCCGGTGTTCCGGATGTTGGTATAAACCAGCCAGAATTTCCCATCCGCATGGCTCAGTGACGGTGCCCACACTCCGGCGGAATCCACCACGCCACGCAAATCGAGCTGGCTCTGACGGGTAAGGATGTGACCGACGAGCCGCCAGTTTTTCAGATCCTTCGAATGATGGACCGGCACTCCGGGGAACCACTCGAAAGTCGAGTTCACGATGTAGTAGTCATCGCCGACGCGACAGATGGACGGATCCGGGTGAAAGCCCGGCAGGATGGGATTCTGGATTTTCATACCGATTCTTCAAGACTCTCACGGGTTCCAGCCACCGCCCTGCGTTGTTCGAGCTGCAGACGGATTCCGTTCATTGTATCCTCCGTCATCTTGAAACGGAGGGCCAGCAACAGACCGCAGAAGGTGAAGAACCCCGTGGGGATGATCGCCATCCACAGCATCTTGTTCATCACCGCGTCCGGCTGGGTCGGCAGCTTGGCGTTGAATCCAGATAGATCGACGAGATAACCGACGATCAGCACAGTCAGGGAAATCTCCAGCTTGCTGACGAAGGCGACCACGGCGGTATAGAGGCCCTCGCGGCGCTCGCCGTTCTCCAGCTCGTCGAGATCGCAGATGTCGGGAAGGATGGCGTTGGTCATCGTGTTGGCGATGATCGATAGGGTCATCAGCAGCAGGATGGGCAGCAGTAAGAGGTATGGCACAGCAGGGGTCAGGATGACCGGCAGGGAAAGCGCCAGCGCGAACGCGACACCGGCGGGAATGGTGAGCCCCGCCCGCTTTCCTAACTTACGGCTGAGCAGCGGGATGAACGGGAGCACCACGAAGCCGAGAAAACTGCCGATGGTCCCGCCGAGGCCGGTGATGCCGGTGGCGAGATTCTTGTCTCCCTTGCAGACGTAATACATGCCCAGATAGAAAAGCAGGCCGGTGAACACGCGTTCCCCGAGAATCTGGCAGAATTTGTACAACAGCAGGATCACGAACGGGCGGTTCCCCAGCGTCGTTTTCAGCGCCGGGCCGATGGGCGTGTGCGCCTTGTTCGCCTTCGCGAAACGTTCCTTGCAGTTGAGCGCCGCATAAAACGCCGCGCCGACGGCGATCACCGCTACACCGCTCGATATCCAGCGGATTCCGTACACCTCGCCGCCGAAGAACGGCCGCAGGGCGAACCAGTAGGTCCAGCCGTTCAAGGCCAGCACGCCCGACGCGAACAGGCCGCCGATGGCCGCCACCCGCGAACGGTGGTTGTAGTCATCCGTCAGTTCGTAGCCGAGAGAGTTCCAAGCCATCGAATAGAGGCCCCAGCTCGTGTAGAACAGCGTGCCAAGCACCGTCAGATAGATCAACTGCGCGGTGTTGCTCCATTCACGGTTTCCCCACCAGATGAGCACGACGAACAGCGCGGCGAGCATTGAACCGGCGACGAGGAACGGCTTCCGGCGTCCCCATCTCGTGTGCAGATTGTCGGAAAAATGCCCCATCATCGGATCGATCACCGCATCGAACACGCGCGGCAGCATCATCGCCCAGCCGACAATGGACGCCTGCAGCCCGAAGCCCACGGTGAAGATGTTCATCGCCTGTCCATACATGCAGATAAGCGCATGGGTGGCGATGCCACCGACGGCCCAGCCATAGATTTCGCGGCTCGGCGCGGTGTAGGGTTTGTCGGCTGCAATGGGTTCGCTCATCGGATTTTTCAGAAATCAATCACTCTTGGAAAATCACCACCGTCGTGCGCCGCGCGACCTTCGCGACACTGCCGGGCTCGACCGGCTTGCGGGTGACGAGGTTGGTCAGCTTGCCGGCGGAGTCGGGAGCCTTCAGCTCGAAAGTCTTGTCCGCGCTCATGTTCATGGCGATCAGATACGGGCCATACCGTAGTTGATAGAAATCACCGCGTCCGGCAAAGAGGTTTTCTTGGCCGGGCTTGAAATCGATGCCCGCGGGGATCCTCGCGATCGGCAGTTTCCCGCCGGCGTGGGCCGAGATGAAACTGGCGGGATAGCGGGGGCCGCCGTTTCCGAAACCGAAGTTCGTCCAGTCCGGTCTCACATATTCCATTCCGGAAGGCGTGTATTCGATCTCCTCCTTCACCGTGGCGATGCGATCGTAAACCGGCGTGATGTAATGGATGCGGCCGAGGAAGTTCACCGCATTGCGGGCGCGCCAGTATAGCGAGGCGTAGAGGATCTCCCTGCCGTTCTTGATAGCGACCACGCCGTCCTCTTCGTCGGAGAAAACAAAGTCCGGCTGGTCCCACGACATCGGCAGCCGGTGCGTGACCTGTGCCTGCGCCTTGATCAGTTCGTGATAATCCGGCACCGCCATCAAACCGAAGGTGACGCGGAAACCATTGTCCTCCATGCGCTTGGCGATGGTGAAGAAAAACTGGTTGTCGGCGAGCATCTGCTGGGCGTAGCCGACGAGGTGGGGATCCAGAGTATCAGCCGCCACCTGAAGCGGTGATCCGTCCCACGTCGGACGTTGGTCGTAGGTGACGTCGCCCGGATAGTGGGTGTCGCGCCAGCCGACGATGGTTTCCATGATCATCGCGCGGTTGCCATCCTGATCGAGCATCGGATAGCGGAAGGGCGAGCGCGCCCTGGCGATCTTCACGAGCTGCTCCTTGATTTTCGGATCGCCGGGCTTGTCCGGCGACGGCTTGGTGGCTTCGTAAATCTGAGCGACCCAGTCGAGCACCTCACCGTAGTTTCCGACAAATCCGAGCTCGCGGGTGAGGCCGTCCGCGGTGATCTGATAGTAACTGTCGCCGAGCGGGCGCATCGGCTTGCCATCTTTCTCGCTGCCCAGCCACGGTTCGAGACCGACCGATTCGTAAAGGTAGTGCAGCACCTGCTTCTCCGGCAGCGCACCCGACGGAGAGATGGCGGCAATCCCCCGGTTGGCCAGATAGATGCCGTAGAGGTCGTTGATCATCGTCTGGTTCGTGTACTGGCGGCGGTGTTCGCGGTGCCAGTCGCGGCAGGCCACAAGCATGTTCGTGAATCCGGCGCGGCGCTTCACCTGTTTGCCTTTGCCATTGTCGATGGAAACGTCAAGCGCCGGCTGGAGTTCGCTTTCCAACAGACTGATCACCTCACCTGCAGGCCCGAGGCCGAACCAGTCGGGGTTGTAGGTCGAGGGCTCGGCTTCGGCGAGTTTCGGGTTGGCCACATAGGCGCGGTAGAGCGCGTCGAGACTGGTCTGGATTTTAGCGATGGTCTCCGGTCTCCCTGCGGCGGTGGTCCATTTCGTTTGCCAGGCTTTGGCGAGGAAGAGCGTCTGCATCTGGCTGCACGGGTGCCTGGTGTCCTTCAGCAGGTCATCGATCTGGCCGTTGACGCGGGACTTGATGGCATCGAGAACCTCCGGACCGGGAGAATTACGCAGCGGCGCGTTTTCCGGATAGATGCCCTGCTTCTCCTCCGCTGGCGGCGTGAAACAACTCTCGGTGTGGGTGTAGGCGCGATAGAGCCCGCGGGTCGGCCCGGTCATCGGTTTCTGATATTGCTCGAAACTGGTGCCGTAACCCCAGATGGGCCCGGTGGCGCGGATCTCGCAGCTCACCTGATCCTTGCCTTTCGTGAGATCGACCGGCAGCGGACAGGTCCGATAGATGAAGCGTCCCGGATAGGCGGGAGCATCCGATCCGATCTCAAGCGCCTCGATGTCGCCGAGATGGCGGTAGCCTACCTGCTTGCCCCCGATGTGGAGCGTCATCTGGTTGTGGTTCACGTCCTCACCCCACAGACGGATCGTGAAATAGTTCTGCTTTTCCGGATCTACCCTAATCAGGAATTTCATCACGCCGCCCTTCCAGGAATCATCATCGGGAAGCAGCGTCCGTGCTGATTCGCCGAGGCCGCCCTTGATGCATTTCGATTCCGGCGCATCGACTTCATGCGCGGATTCGGACGCGTCATTTCCGAAAATCACCTGGTCCAGCACCGCCGCGCGGAGGCCCGCAGTGGGCAGCACGCACAGCAGGATCGCCGACAGAATGGATTTCGCGGTCATGGGTTGGAAGCTCGTGAGTTTGAACATGGAAATCAAAACGCGGGAATTTCAAAAATCGCGCATCTCACGTCGGTTTCCATGGTTACCAACTCACTTTCCCTGGTCTCCGCCTCCGGTCGAGGGCGGCACAGGTCGCTATTTCTCGATCGAAAACGTGCGCTCCACCTGCTCTGCGGTGTTGACCGCCGCATTTCCCCATTGCCAGGCGACCACCGTGATTTTCACCGGAAACTTCGCCCGCGGTGGGATCGCATTGAAACGCAGGGTGCCACCGTCGATTTCCGCCGGGCCCTCGCGGACGTAATAGCGAACCTTCAAGCCGGCGTCCGAAGTGGCGGTGAGCGGCATTTCCGCCATTCCGGCCTTCACGTCGGGGATTTCCGCAAACGTGATCGCCTGCGCCGCGCCGGAATTGTTAGCGGAAACGGTCATCATCGCCTGTTGCACGGCGGGCGCGTAATCCCCATCGCCGGAATTGCAGGCGGCGAACCAGAGCTGGTCCCGGCGTTTGTCACCGGGCGTCCAGGTGCGGTTGAGCCGCAGCTCGAAACGGTTTTTCCCGACCACGGCGAAGGGCCCGGTGATGCGCCGGATTTCCGTTTCACTTGTCGAGTGTCCGAGCGGGGTGCCGACGGGCAGGCCGGTCCAGCGGGCGAGATTCTTCGAATCCGCCCCAACCTCTGCTAGAAATGATGTCGCGAGCGAAAATGAAACGCCGTCGTCATCAGGTGGAAATTTCAGATTCACCTGCTCGTGGCGGTCCACCTGCGGGATTGTTTTCCCCTCCTGCACGAAGCCGAGGAGCTGGGGTTTCTTACCCAGGTTTTCCAGCTGATAGTTTTGTGTGGCCATCGCCATTTCCCTATCAAAACACCAGAACGCATCGTCCGGATCACCCGCATAGGAAGCGGCCGGCGCCGGCGGGACATTCCTTCCCTCGCGCAGTTTCCACCGCTGCACGAGCCATCCTTTCGCGGGATCGACCGCCTTCAGTCCTCCATCCCCCAAACGCGCCTCCGCCGACTTGCGGACAAACATCGCCAGAAACTCCACCAGCCCGTCGCCCGCCGCGAAATGCCCTTCGCCAGGCTCCGCCAGCATCGCGATGCAGGACTTCGGGAAACGTTTGAGAAACTCCAGCCCCGGCAGGACCCGCTCGTCCATCCACTCGTACTCACCGATCGCGTAGAGGCCGGGAATCCCGTCGATGTTCCTGTCACCCCAATCCATCCGCGGGTGACCGTTGCCGGTGAGATTCGTCTGGGGCGCGTCGCCGTGAACGGACAACACCGCCAGAGTGCGCTCGGGAAACGAGGCGGCGAAATTCCACGGCACCGTCGCGCACGCCGAGTGGCCGATCGGCACCACCGGTGCCTTTCCCAGCTCGGTGTAACCGGATTCCAAAGCAAGTTCATCCAACAGCTCAAGCATCCTCCGCCCCGAGCCATCTTCAATATCCGCACCCTTCGCCACATGCGGGACGATCCACATTTCCGCAATGCCGAGTTTCCCCATCTCGCGGCGGAAGACCGGATGCTCCATCACGCTTTCCTCCATCATGTTGTGCTGCGCCACCACCACCGCACGGACCTTTTCACAATCCGACGGGATCCACAGGTAGGCCCTGCCCTCGCCCTCTTTCACCGACCACTGCCACTCCGCCGCCAGCAGGGGGGAGATCATTCCTAACATGCAAATCAAGATCCTTTTCATTTCGTCAGTTCCTCGCGTAGGATTTCCCCGCTCTTCGCCACCGTTGCCGGGAAAAGCAGACGAGTTACTACATGATCGTCCCATTCATTTGGTCAATTAGATCGCTTTCACTGGAAACCCAAGGAACGGTGAATGGGACCTTTCGGCAACGGATCCGGGCTTCGGGAAATTTCCAGCGCCGCCGGAATCCAAGATGGTGGCAGTAGGTGGGCTCGAACCACCGACCAAGGGCTTATGAGTCCCCTACTCTACCACTGAGCTATACTGCCTGAATCCAATCGCGGAGTGGTAAACAGCCCGCAAAGAGGCGAGTTGGTTACCGTCCGCCCGCCGGATTGTCCACCGGAAATTTGGAAATTTCCTCAATGTTTCCGCTCATGGCGTGCCAAGGCTTGGCCGGTCGGGGAGTTCTTGTTTTTCCGGATCGCCGCCGGAGGGCCTGTTGCGACGAGGTTTCCGCCGTGGATTCCACCGCCCGGACCGAGTTCGATCACCCAATCACTCGCCGCGATCACGTCCAGATGGTGCTCCACCACCAGCACGCTGTGCCCGGCATCCCGCAGCCGCATGAACGCCGCCAGCAGGCGCTCGACGTCACCGAAGTGCAGCCCTGTGGTCGGCTCGTCGAACAAATACAACGTGTGAGGCGCCTGCGGACGGGCGAGCTCGACGGCCAGTTTCAGCCGCTGCGCCTCGCCGCCAGAGAGCGTGTTCGCCGCTTGGCCGAGTTTCAGATAACCAAGGCCGAGTTCCTCCAGAATGTTCAGGATGTGAAAAATTTTCGGGATCGCCCGGAAAAATACGGCCGCATCGCTGACCGCCATTTCCAACACATCGGCGATCGACTTGCCCTTGAAGGTCACCTCCAGCGTCTCGCGATTGAACCGCCGCCCGCCACACGCCGGGCAGGCCACCCACGCGTCCGGAAGGAAATGCATCTCGATTTTCAGCCGCCCGTTCCCCTGGCACCGCTCGCAGCGACCGCCCGCCGCATTGAAACTGAACCGGCTCGGGCCATAGCCGCGCTGCTTCGAGAGTTTCAGCTTCGTAAAGAGATCGCGGATCTGGTCGAACACGCCGGTGAACGTCGCCGGATTCGAGCGCGGACTGCGGCCGATCGCCGACTGATCCGCCACCACACATTTTTCGATCAGCTCCAGCCCCTCGATGCGGTCGAATTTCCCCGGTGTCTCGCCCGATCCATTGAAATGCCGCGCCAGCGCCCGCCGCAGGATCGAGTCCGCCAGCGTCGATTTCCCACTGCCGCTCGGCCCACTCAGGCAAACCAGCCGCCCTAGCGGAATCACCACATCCAGGTTCTTTAAATTGTGCTCACGCGCCCCCCGGATCACCAACTCCCCGCACTCCTCTTTCTTATCTCTGGATTCTTGCCTCTGGACTCTACCTCTCAGCCACTCCCCCGTCGGCGAGACAATCTCCAACGGAGGCCCCTCCGCCAGCACGGAACCACCCGCCGCACCCGCACCCGGCCCCAGATCGATCACCCAATCCGCCGCCCGGATGATCTCCTCATCATGCTCCACCACCACCACCGTATTTCCCAAATCCCGCAGCCGCAGCAGAGCGCCTATCAGCCGTCCCGTATCCGCCGCATGCAGCCCGATGCTAGGTTCATCCAACACGTAGATCACACCCGATAGACCAGCGCCAAGCTGAGTCGCCAACCGGATCCGCTGCGCCTCGCCACCCGACAGAGTCCCGCTCGTCCGCTCCAAAGTCAGATAGTCCAGCCCCACCTCTTCGAGAAACGCCAGCCGCGCCCGCACATCACTCGCCAGCCGCTTGCAAACCTCCGCTTTCGAAGCGTCCGGCTGGAATCCCTCCATCCACCGCATCGCATCCGCCACTCCCAGCGCACAAAAATCCTGAATCCCCAACCACTTTCCATCCGGTTGAGAGTTGAGAGTTGATGGTTGATAGTTAGAAGAACCCTTCTCTTCACTTCGACGTTCGATGTTGGAAGTTCGATGTTCGATGTTCTCCCCCTCCGCGTCCCTTTGCGACCTCCGCGCCTCTGCGGTTCCCTCTTCTTCTTGCTTCTGGACTCTGGCTTCTGGACTCTTCCCCTCGATCTTCACCGCCAGCCACTCCGGCTTCAGCCTCTTCCCTTTACAAACACGACAAGCCCGGTGCGCCATGAACTTCGCCAGCTTCCGCCGCGTGATCTCCGACTTCGCCTCACGATACCGTTTCAATGTCGCCTCCGCATCCACCCCCTCCTCTAGCAAATCAGGATCACAAAACATCTCCGTCCCCAACCCCTCGCACGCCTCACAAGCCCCGAGATGCGAGTTGAACGAAAAATGCTTCGGCGAAAGATCCCCCACCATGAACCCCGTCCGCGGATTCCGGTAGCTCGTCTGGAAAACCAAATCCCGCCACGCATCCGCACCCGGCCCCTGCACCGCCGCCCTCGCCTCCGCCCCGCAAAGCCGGAGCGCCGTCTCCACCGAATCCGCCAACCGCGATTCCACCCCCGGCCGGATCACGAACCGGTCCACCACGATTTCCACCGCACCCGGAAACTCCGGCCACGCCCTCGCCGCCTCCTCGATTTCCAACACCTCCCCATCCACCCGCACCCGGATGTAACCCTGCCTCTGCAAATCCCCCAACAACCTCTCCGGCTCCCCCAGCTCCTCCTTCGGCAGCGGAGCTAACAAAACCACCTTCGTCCCCTCCTCCATCGCCGCCAGCGCGTTCACGATGTCCGCCGCGCTCATCCGCTCCAGCCGCTCCCCCGTCTCCGGATCATGCGGAATCCCCGCCGCCGCCCACAGCACCCGCAGGTAATCGTAAATCTCCGTCGCCGTCGCCACCGTCGAGCGCGGGTTCAACCCGCCGCCCCGCTGCTCGATCGCAATCGCCGGGCTCAGCCCCTCGATCGAATCCACATCCGGCTTCTCTAGCTGATCCAGAAACTGCCGCGCATACACCGAGAGCGACTCCACATACCGCCGCTGCCCCTCCGCATACAGTGTGTCAAACGCCAGCGACGATTTCCCCGATCCACTCGGCCCCGTCACCACCACCAGCTTCCCCTTCGGAATATCCAGATCGATGTTCTTCAAATGATGCTGCCGTGCCCCCCGGATCCGGATCACATCCTGAAACGTCGGCCCGCGACCGTCGCTCTTCACCCCTTCAGATTTCCGTTTCGCCGCCACCCCCCCAGAA
>JBDSNC010000010.1:0-8522 GCA_039915545.1 Luteolibacter sp. | reverse complement strand
AAGTCGCTGAAGGTGAATCACAAAATCAAAGCGCATCCCGCATCGTTCCCCCATCCGTAGCACCCGACGGGCCTGTCCAACAACCGATAGGTTCGGGGCTATCGCCCAAACCTATCTTTGGGGTTCTCCTTCTTGAAAATCTCCGAATCACCATGAAATCATACTTCTACATCTATCGAGTCGGCTATGGAAAGCCGACGATCAAGCATCAGACGCTCGAACTGGCACACGCCGAAGCGATGCGCCTCGCGGGTCAGCATCCGGGCGAAACATTCGAGTTGCTGGAATGCCTTGGGATCGTCCAAACCACGACGCCCCAAGCGTTCTGGATGGATGGGGTGACTCTGCCCGCTCCCAGCAATCGCGACAAAGGCATGATCTGTGGGGAATGTAATGTGCTCGCGATGGGAGCGAAAAGCATGACCTGCCTTCGCGATGCGTGCCCCGGCAAATCTCCGGAGAACGTCAAAGAGCACGCAACCCCACTAGCGGGAGCGAGCGTTGAAACGGGAGGTGAAGGATGAAACCACGCTGGACGTTTCCGACAAAGCTGCTAGTGGGGGTTGCTGTGTCTCGACTTGTTGTGCCTCTTTTTTGGTGGAATGAGAATGTCCGCTGCATTGCATACGCAGATGATGTGATGACTCTGGATGGCTTCATGGAATTCAGATTCATGGACGAATGTATATACGGACGTCACCCCCTCCAACGTCTCTGGGAAATAATCGCGGCCCAAAGACGTGAGCAGTTGCTTCGTCTTGGTAGATATCGACCTCTTTCTTATACTCCTCCTTACTCTCACCGTTCGACCACCGAACCAGAAACTTGCCATTCAGACCCACATCAAGGACTTCCCCTATCCCTCGATCCAGGTAATTCTTTTGGTTCGCAAGGATCTGCTCACGTCGAGGATTGTCAGAATCCGGCTCATTCATATAACGCTGCGACACCCGGACAAATCGACCGATCCGCTCAAAGCGGATTCGCTTCGCCGCAGGACGATGAACTAATGGAGGATCAGGGATCACGGGATTCTTCATTTCTGCACAACGTCATAGCGATGGCAACCCACTAGCGGGAGCCAAGGTTGAACGCGGGGTTGAGGTTGAAATTACGTGAGATCATCGAGAACAGAGGGGCTAGTGGGGGTTGCCATCCGCGCCTTGTTCGGCGATTTCTTTTGTGATGCGTAGGGACGAATCCAAACGAGCCATGCTAGTGACAGTGTGTAGCAGGCGGCGATGGGAATGTGATCCCAATCGAGCCATGACATGATCTGTAGAGATAACACAAATGCCCCAAACACGAAGATCACTAGAATCAACCATTGCCTGATTGATGAAGTGAACTCCCATGGCTTGAGGGCACAAGAGCATCGGTTCATCGCACTCCATGCGAAAAAAATCAAATACGGTAAACCGATGGCGCAAAAGTAAACCGCACCAAATATCGGAATCAGAATCGCGTCGCTTGATCCATAGACGCCATTTTCAGCATTCCGTTTCACGATCAGCCCAAGTATCAACGGTGTCAGAAGCCATACGGCCGCAATGCTCGTTGCGATGAATGCTCTTCGTGTCATGCTGGGGAAGTCTTCAATTCTCTGCCGAACGTCCAAGGTGACGGATCGCCCGACTATAAATCTCAACCAACACGATAATGCCCCTAACTACCCCAACCGCTGACAGCCCACTTGTGGGCGATTCCTGTCCACCGTCTTGTTCAGTGTCTTTTTCGGAGTTCCCGAAGATGGCAAGGCTTTCGAGGGAATGTATAATTAGCGAGAAAATCGACGGCACGAACGCGCAAGTCTTCATCGCTCCGCTGGCCAATGACGAACCGATCCCTGCACATTCGCTGGGGGTGTTCGAGCACAATGGGGATCTGCACTACCTTGCGGCCGGAAGCCGCACGCGCTGGATCTCGCACTACAACGGAACCGACAACGCGGGATTCTCGCAGTGGGTGGCAAACCACTTCATCGAGCTTCAAAAGCTCGGGCCGGGACGCCACTTCGGTGAATGGTGGGGCCAAGGAATCCAGCGCAAGTATGGGATGACTGAAAAGCGATGGAGTCTCTTCAACGTGGGCCGCTGGTGTCTCCATGGCGAGACGCCCGGAACCATCGCAACCGCTGATCCGCGCATCGTCAAAACTCAGGATGTGCTGCCTCCGTGCTGCCATCTGGTGCCGGTCCTGTATCGGGGAATGTTCTCGACCGTCTCTTGTGCCATCGCGATGGATGATCTTCGGAACGGCGGTAGCATCGCCGCGCCCGGATTCATGAAGCCGGAGGGAATCGTCTGCTTCCATATCGCGGGGAATGTGGGCTTCAAAAAGACTATCGAAAAGGACGAGGTGCCGAAGTGTTTCTCTTCACTGAACGTTCAAGGTGAGGCACGGAGCGCAGCGGAGTTGCCTCCACCGTCTTGTTCGGCCTTCGGCAGTTCCTTACGATGGCATCAATCAGTGTTTGTTGAAGATCAGCCGGTATATCGTGGCCCATACCTTCAATCATCATAAGATCGGATTCTTGAATACTTGAGGCCGTGTCTTCTCCGCAAGCCGGTGGAATCAGTGGGTCGCTCGCACCGTGAATGACCAAAGCGGGAGCAGAAATATCCGAGAGACATGCCCGATTGCGGCTAATCGCTCCAATCGCAGCGATCTGCCTCCCAACTCCACCGGGATCATAAGCACGGCGTGCTTCAGCCAGGATCAATGCACTGTGTGCTTCTTCGTCGAAGGGATAGGCTGGGCTGGAAATTCGACGCGCGAAGGCAAGGCCGTGCGAGAGAAAACCGGCCTCATCCTCGAATGGATTGGGAGCCCGCTGCATCAGCAGCGCCATAACATCCGGGGCTGCAGACGGAAGATCAGGATTGCCCGTGCTGGACATGATGGAAACCAATGACGCAGCCCGGTGCGGGTATTCGCTAGCTACCATCTGTGCAATCAGGCCACCCATTGATCTGCCGACTAGATGTGCCGTCTCGATACCTAGAACATCAAGTAACCCAACAGCGTCTGCGGCCATGTCCCGAAGGGTGTATGGAACATCCGGTTGACGTCCCTCCGCAATGGCGGCCGACAAAGCTCCAAAGTCTGGCACGGGGCTTTCTGAAAAATGCGTGGAAAGTCCCGCGTCACGATTGTCGAAGCGAATCACATAAAAGCCGCGGGCGGCCAGAGAATCGCAGAATGATACAGGCCATCGGATCATCTGTGTGCCTAGCCCCGAGATCAGCAGAACGGCCTCTCCTTGGTCTGATCCAAAAGTATCGTAATTGATGATAATGCCGTTCGTCTCTACCTTCGTCATATTCTTGATTTTCTTGCCGAACGTTGTAGCGCACCCGCGGGCGCGGTTGAGGACGCGGGTAAGAAGAAATTGGAAGGCTTATGGCCCGTCGGATGCCGCGACTTGTTCGGCTAATTCCATGGGTCGCGGACCGGCGGTGGTTGGCGGAGTCTTCTTCCCGTGGCTGCACTTCGCGGGGAGCGTCGATGCTGTTCTGGATGAATGGCCGGAAGACGCTGGCTGCGGGACGGCGAAACGTCGGAGCTGCCACGGGCGCCATGGTCCGGGTCTTGGCCGTGCGGATCGGGGCGGATTGAATGAAGTCGGCGCGCGGGTCGCGGCTCGGCGGAATGCGGGAACGGCTACCGGTGTGATGGTTCGCGTCTCGGGGCGCGGATCACGCTCTGAACGCCTGCCGAGCGCCGATCAAAAGCTACCTGAGTCGGGAATTACGATGGATGAATGGCTCCGATATTCTCTGCCGAACGTCAAAGGCCACGCACCGTCACCAGCGGGAGCGAGCGTTGAAACGGAGGAGGAGCCATGAAGTCACGCTGGATGACCTCGACGAGGCGGCTGGTGACGGTTGCTGTGTGCCGTCTTGTTGTGCTTCTTTTTTGGTGGAACGACGTGATCCGCTGCATAACACATGCACCCGATGTAATGACTCTGGATGACTTCATGGAATTCAGATTCATGGACGAATGTATAAACGGACGTCACCCCCTCCAACGTCTCTGGGAAATAGTCGCGGACCAAAAACGCGAGCAGTTGCTTCATCTTGGTAGATATCAACCTCTTTCTTATATGCCTGCCCTCTCTCACCGTTCGACCACTGAACCAAAAACAACCCGGAAAGACCAACATCAAGCACCTCGCCAATCCCGCGATCTAAAAACTTCTTTTGGTTCGCAAGGGTTTGCTCACGTCTTGGATGGTTCGGTTCAGGCTCATTCATGTAGCGCTGGGACAACCGAACAAACCGACCAATCCACTCAAAGCGGATTGGCCTCGACGCCGGACGATGAACCAGCGGGGGATCAGGTATTACTGGATTCTTCATTTCTGCACAACGTCAAATGTCCGCCCACGGGCGCGACTGAGAAGGAGGTTGAAAAGTGATTGCGGAGCTTATGGCCCGTTGGTGCGCGACGTCTTGTTCGTTGCTCTTCATTTCTGTTTGGGGCGCGTCCTGCCTGCAAGTGGACGCTGGTCGGTGACTACTAAAAACATGGAAAGAATACTATTAAGCCCATCACAATGGTGGATCGGTAAAGTGGACGGAAAATTGTTGGCGGTGATGTTCGCACATCGCGGTAAGGACGGGGAGCTCAACGTGGAGTGGGAGCCGCTGGACGAGTCAAATCTTCCGGTAGATCTCGTCCGACGCGATGGAGAAGAATACACCTTCCTCGTCCCGGGCGGCGTTGACGGGCATACCGCTGTCAAGGAAGTAACCACGGACCTCGGAGGTAATGCTCCAGAGCTCGCCGCCAACGCTGGACCCGGAGCTTCCGGGGCGTTGGCGGACTTCGATGCGGTGATGCCTGCCGGAGGAGTCTGCGGCGGTGAAGTGGCCGATGACGGGCCAGTCGATGGGATTACGGGACACGATGTTTGCGGGTCTGAAAATTCTTCAACGAACAGTTTTATTCGTAGCGTGTCGTGGTGTGATATCAAGCAGATCTACGGTCGACAGATTGGCCCGTAAAGCTTTGTGTGACAAGGACTTTCTGGAATTCAGGTGCGCATATCAAGCAGAATCCAGAAGGACTTCTGAAAGGGAGCTGCCAGGCGTGATATCAACCGGTAAACCGGACCTCAGGCACGGGTTTTGGGATTTGTCCCGGGCGATTTTGAGGAAGTGGTTCGGAGCAGCGCGGAAAAAGTGTTCACAAGAACACTTTTTGGATTGACGGAGCGCTCCCAGACTTCTAATCCCTTTTAAATGAACGCGATCAAGACGCAGAAGTCACGTTGGTGCTGGAGAAAGGATTTATCGGCGTTTCGGGGCCTTTCCGACCGGGAGCGGTCGGGGTTTCTGGTGTTGCTGGAGTGGTTTGAGAATTTCCGGCTTCGGCATGAGTGGTCGGCGGGCCGGGAAGCGGCGCGGATGTTTTGGAAAACGGAGGTACTGAGGGAAAGTGTGACCCGGGAGACATGGCAGTTGGAGCAATGGTCGCAGGCGATTCAGTGGTATTTGAACTGGCTGGCGGCGTGTGCGGAGGCGGGGGCGGATCACCGGAGTCTGCCAGAACGCTTGAGGGCGGCGGTGTATTCGGCGGGTTCGAGGCGTGGATTGGCCAGACGCACCAAGCAATGTTACGGCGCTTGGGCGGCGCGTTATGCGGTGTTTGCCGGAGAGGAGCGGGCGGCGATGCAGGTGGAGACGGCGACGCGGTTTCTCACGGCGGTGGTTGAGGACGAGGACTGCGCCTATTCGACCCAGAGGCAGGCGTTGAACGCGCTGGCACACTTTTTCAAATACGTGTGTGGGATTGAGGAGCCGGTTTTCAACGTGAAGTTGCGGAAAACAGGGACGCGGGTGCCGGTAGTGCTCTCGAAGGCGGAGACACAGCGGGTCTTCGAGAAGCTGGAGGCGCCGGGTGGGAGATATCAGTTGGCGGCAAAGCTTCAATACGGGGCGGGTTTGCGGCTGACGGAGTTGATGCGGTTGCGGATCAAGGATGTGGATCTGGAGCGCGGGACGGTGACGGTGCGGGGCGGAAAGGGCGACAAAGATCGCGTCACGGTGCTGCCGAAGAGCCTGCGCAAAGAACTGGAGATGCAGGTGGAACGGACGCGGGAGATCTGGCAGGGCGACCGGGACGCGGGGCTGGCCGGGGTGTGGCTGCCGGGAGCCTTGGCGCGCAAGTTCAGCCGGGCGGCGGAGAGTTTCGAGTGGTTCTGGTTGTTCCCGGCGCGCCAGGTTTCGGTGGACCCGGAGAGCGGGATTTCCCGCCGTCACCATCTGCACGGGAAGGTTTACAACGAGGCGATCAAGCGGGCGGCAATGGCAGCGGGGATCGAAAAGCAGGTGACGAGCCATGCCTTCCGGCACTCGTTTGCCACGCACTTATTGGAGGGAGGAACGGATTTACGGACCATCCAGGAGGTTCTGGGACACGACGACATCACGACGACGGAAATTTATCTGCATGTGGCGACGGGGGCGAATGGGCTGGGAGTGGTGAGTCCGCTGGATGCAATGGGGTTGGGAAGGTGAATCAGAATTGCGAACGGATGCTCCTTTGGCCCGGACCGCCAACCTTTTGTCCCGGACCAGCGCTTTGGCACAGGTTCGAAAATGCCGTTTTTTCCGCGACGAAAAATGGCACTCAGCGAAAGAGATCACTGGCCGGAGTCGCTCCTTTTCTTTCAATCTCCCAATCCCCCGGTGGGGGCAGGCGGGCCGCTGCCGGAGGGGAGGCCGCGCCCGGCTTTCCTCACCTCCCTTCACGGCCGGAGGGCGGTTTTTCTTATGATCTTCGGCCTTAAGAAGGTTAGGAAAATGATTTTTCTTATGATCTTAGCCCTTAAGAAGGTTAGGAAAATGATTTTTCTTATGATCTTAGCCCTTAAGAAGGTTATCAAAATCATTTTTCTTATGATCTTTGCTCTTAAGAAGGTTATCAAAATCGTTTTTCTTATGATCTTAGGCCCTAAGAAGGTAGGAAAAATGTCTGATCAACCCGGAAAATTGGATTCCAGGGCTGAGAGAAAAGCGGGATTCCGGGGCGCATCCGCCCCCTGGTTTGCGGAGTTCTCCGCCCTTTCGGAACGGAAAGTTCTATCATGATGTCCCAAAACCGGCCATAAGCGGACACATAATCGCGTAGTGCGCCGAAGCAAAAACGCCGCAAATCCTCTGATCACGAACGCTAACACGCCATTCCAATTTCAGCAGAACCCGTTCATTATCAACATTTCTACCTGATAGCCCCGACCCGCAAATCATCATAACAATTCCCCCGCAGACGAACCGAACCCAACATTTCCTCAGATGATTTTCTATCGACTCACACGGTTAGCCCCGCTAATGAATCGATCGTGGCCGATGCGTCCGATAGAAAGCGGCGGGGTGCCACACTCAACACATAGAAAAAAAAGTAAAAACATGAAACCAACCAAACTGCGTGTCTCCCTCGGATTCACGAAACTGGCGGATGACACCATCATCGCCTTCGCCAAAGCCGTTCACGCCCTGCTCTTCGGAGAGGCTCGCTACACCGATCCACCGGTAACGGCGGTGGAATTCCTGGCGGACATCACCGCGATGGAGAGCGCCAAGGTGCCGCAGGCGAACGGCGGAAAAGCCGCCACCGCCACGAAAAACACCTGCCGCGAGACACTCGTAAACCAGCTCCTGAAGCTGGCCTACTACGTGCAACTGGCATGCGACAACGACCTGACGCTGCTGCTGGACAGCGGATTCGAGCCCACCAGCTCCAACCGCACCCGGGTGGCGCTGGCGAAGCCGACGATCGCCCGCATCGTCGCCGGTATGTCCGGAGAAGCGCTGGTGACCGTGACAGCGGAAACCAAACCCGTGTGCAACGAAGTGCGCGTGGCGGAGATCGACGAGAACAACCAGCCCGGCCCCTTCCGCCCGTCGCTGGTGCGCACCGGCTCGCGCAATCTGTCAGTGGCGGACCTGATCCCCGGCAAGCTCTATCTGTTCCAGGCGCGCGGCGTCGGCGGACTGAACGGCTTCTCGGACTGGAGTGATGCGGTGGTGCAACGCGCTTCCTAACCGGCGCAGGACCGATGAACTGGAAAGAGGAATCGAACCACCGATGGACACGGATGGACACGGATGAATGCGGATAACGGATGAGTGACGGAGGGCGGGGTTCAGCCACAGGTTGAGTATCGCGATTTCCCATCACTCCATTCCACTCCACGTGTTCCGTTCGCCCGGAGGTTTCCATATTCCGAATCCACACATTCGCGGTAGAAGCCCGGGGAGCCTCTGCCGCGTTTTGCCGTTCATGAGGAGCGATTCTTTGCAGGTATTCCGGTCAGCGAGTTCTTGAAATTCCCGTCGCTGATGGTATTTTTGAAAATGCACTCACTACAAAGGAGGATCGGCCGATGAACGAAAAACCTGACGGCAGTTTCAATCTGGATCTCACGGACGACGAGTTCGTCGCGCTGCATGCGGAGGCCTCGGCGAAGGGGCTGCATGTGAATGACTTCATCGTCGCCACGCTGCGGCAGC
>JBDSNC010000002.1:0-20421 GCA_039915545.1 Luteolibacter sp. | reverse complement strand
ATCACCAACATCGGCACCGCGCACATCGAGTTCATGGGGACGCGCGACGCCATCGCGGAGGAGAAGGGAATGTTAGGCCGTGCGCTTCCGGCGGACGGCATTTTGTTTCTTCCGGCGACCTGTGACTATTACGACTATCTCCGCAAGCGGACGAAGGCGGCGATGATCGTCGTCGGCAACGGCCGCGGCCTGGTCCGCGCTGAGGATCTTCGCTTCGAGGCGGACGGCACGCTTTTCACACTCGTCATCGAAGGCGCGGAGAAAGCCGAGGTTTCCCTGCCTGTTCCCGGACGTCACATGGTCACGAACGCCCTGCTCGCTGCGGCCGTGGGTTGGAAGCTGGGCATGTCTCCAGCAGAAATCGCCGCCGGCCTTTCAAACGCGACGCTGACCGGCGGCCGACTCCGCCGTTTTGACCATGATGGCACGATCGTGATCGACGACACTTACAACGCCAACCCTGAATCGATGGCGGCCGCCATCGAGACGCTCGCCGACACCCCTGTTGGAAACGGCGCGCGCCGCTTCATCGTGCTCGGCCGCATGGGCGAGCTGGGCATCCATTCTCCTGCGGCCCACCTCCGCACTGGCGAACTGGCCGCGCAACGCAAGCTGAACGTCATCGCCGTGGGCGAGGGCGCCGAAGGCATTGCGGAAGGCGCTCATGACGCCCCTTATTTTCCCGACCTCGACCAGGCCGCGCAATGGCTGACGCATGAGGTGAAACCCGGCGACGTGGTGCTTTTCAAAGGCAGCCGCTCCGCCACCGTCGAACGCGTGATGCACGCCGCATTCCCCCGAAACTGATGCTCCCTGCGATTTATGATTTCTGGTATCAAGCTTTCCTAGCCGAGCAGGCCTCGGGGCACAGGGGCTGGGCGTACGCCTGCTCGTTCCTGAATCTCTTCCAGTATGTTACTTTCCGCGCCGTGAGCGCCGGATTGCTGGCGTTTTTTCTATCAGTCATCTTCGGGCCGTGGGTGATCCGCAAGCTCATCTCGCTCAAAGTCGGCCAGCCGATCCGCACCGCCGAGGAAGTCCACAAGCTGGCGGAACTGCATGGCGGAAAAATCGGCACCCCGACGATGGGCGGTGTGTTGATCATCGGCTCGGTGATCGCCTCGACGCTGGTCTGCGCGCGTCCGCTCAATCCATTCATCGCGGTCTGCGCCTGTACGATGGCGGCCTGTGGCTTGTTAGGATTCGTCGACGACTACAAGAAGGTGAAGGAGAAGAAGTCCGACGGCATCAGCAGCCGCAAGAAGATGGGCTGGCAGCTTTTCATCGCGCTGGTCGCTGCGGGTTTCATGTATTTCAAAACCGAGATTTCCGGCTTCGGCGCGTCCGCCCAGCAGCTTGCGGACGGTCTGGCGGGTTATCGTCTGGGAGAAAAATCCATCGACATCGGCGCGATCTGTTTCCCGCTGTTCAAGTTTCCGCTGGTCAACCTGCACTGGCTGGTCATTCCGTTTTTCGCGATCGTGATCGTCGGCTGCTCGAACGCGGTGAACCTGACCGACGGTCTCGACGGGCTGGCGACCGGCACGACGATCAGCGTGGCGCTGTCCTACGCGCTGCTTGCCTATCTGGCAGGACATTTCTACATGGCGACCGAATACCTCGTCATTCCCCACAACCGCTACATCGGCGAGCTGGCGGTTTTCCTGATGGCACTGGCGGGAGCGGGTTTCGGGTTCCTCTGGTTCAACTGCCATCCGGCGAAGGTTTTCATGGGCGACACCGGCTCGCTGGCCATCGGCGGCGCGCTCGGCACGGCGGCGATCTGCACCAAGCAGGAACTGCTGCTGGTCATCATCGGCGGGGTGTTCGTGATGGAGGCGATGTCGGTAATCCTGCAGGTCGGCAGTTTCAAACTGCGCAAGAAGCGGATCTTCAAGATGTCGCCCATCCACCATCATTTCGAACTTCTCGGCTGGCATGAGAACCAGGTGATCATCCGCTTCTGGATCATCTCCATCATGCTCGCCCTCTTCGGACTCGCGCTCCTCAAGATTGCCTAACTGAATGAATCTCACTGGAAAACATGTCGCCATCCTCGGCGCCGGCCGCAGCGGCCGTGCCGCCGCGGCGCTCGCGTTGCGCGAGGGAGCGACCGTGTCCGCATGGGACACCGCCGGACCGGAGGCTTTCATGGGCATGCCGGAAGGCGTGATGATCCATCCGAACGCGACGGAAGAGCAGGGCGCGAGGGTTTTCTCGGATATCCTGGTGGTGAGTCCGGGCATCGACACCTACGGCCCGTATGTCGCGGCGTTTTCCAACAAGTCCGGCGAAGTGATCGGCGAGGTCGAACTGGCGGCGCGGTTCTATCAGGGGAAGGTCGTCGGGATCACCGGGACCAACGGCAAGACCACGACGACGGAGCTGGTAGAGCGCATTCTCTCGCACGCGTCGCTCGGCGGCACGGCTTGTGGCAATTATGGAATACCGTTTGCTGAGGTGGTGCTGCAGACAAGCCCGCCGGCGGTTGTTTCCCTGGAGCTGAGTTCCTTCCAGCTTGAAACGATCCGCACCTTGCATCCAGTGGTGGCGGTCTGGTTGAATTTCGCCCCCGATCACATGGACCGCTACCCGACCGTCGAAGCCTACCGTGCGGCGAAACTGCGGATTTTCGAAAACCAGACGGCGGAGGATGTTGCTGTCGTTAGGACGGGTGAGAACCTTCCCCCGATGGCGGCGGGTGTGGTGACGTTTTCCACCACGGATGAATCCGCGGATTGGTTTTCCAACGGGCTTACGATCGTTCACGGCGGCGAGACGCTGCTGCACATGGACCGCGACACCAGCCTGCGCGGACTGCACAACGCGGAGAACACGATGGCCGCGATGGCCGCCTGCGCCGCGCTTGGTGTTTCCACACCCGTGATGCGCGAGGCGCTGCATGGCTACGCGCCGCCGCCGCATCGTTGCGAGCTGATCCGCACGCTCGATGGTGTCGAGTATTTGAACGATTCTAAAGCCACCAACCTTCACGCGTTGGAAAGCGCGCTGCGTTCGCAGACACGGCCGGTGGTGCTGATCGCCGGCGGCAAGGAAAAGGGCCTCGACTACTCGCCGGTGGTGCCGCTGCTCCGTGAAAAGGCGCTCGCGGCGGTGACCTTCGGCCAGATCGCGCGGCCGCTGGCGGATTTGTTTTCGAACGCCGTTTCCTGCCAGTCCGTTTCCACGCTCAGCGACGCCGTCGCCACCGCCCGCAGCCTTGCGCCGCGCGGTTCCACCATTCTTCTATCACCCGGAACCTCGTCCTTCGACCAGTTCACCGGCTACGAGCAACGCGGAAACGCCTTCCGTGATCTCGTGCACCAGCTCCGCTAACCGCCATGAAGCCCCATACCCTGCCCGTCAAACGCCGTCCCGCTCCGAAGGGGATTTTCAAACGTCTCAGTGCCGTCACCCGCAACCGGAAGCAGCGCGTCGCCGCGACGGCGGGCGCTGACATGGAGGTGGAGGACAGTGGCTCGAAAATCTCGCGCGCGCTGACCATCATCTTCCTTTTCCACATCGTGGCGATCGGCCTGATCTTCGTTCACAAGCAATTTCTCGACGGCCGTCCGAGCGAACTGGCCACCTTGAAGACTGCGGAAAAATCGCCGTCAGCGGCGTCGGCTCCCGCACCCGCGCGGATGAATCTGCCGCGCCTGGATCCGGGTGAGAAGTCGTACATTGTCAGGGCGGGTGACAACTACACGCGGATCGCGGCGGTGGAGGGCGTGGACGAAGGGGACCTGCGCCTGATCAACAAGCACGTGGATATCGGACCAGGGCTGATTCTCAAGGTTCCGCCGAAGCACATCGTGGCGAGGGAGTCCCCGGAAGTAACGGCCATCCGTAACAACACACCGGTGGACCGCGACCAGGGCCTGGTGGAAGTGGACGTGAGCAACGCTCCGCGCGCCCAACTGATCCGTCCTAACATTCATCCAGCGTCGGAAACTCCGAAGGCAAGCCTTGCTTCCCGTCCGGCGACTCCGGTCAGCAACAGCACCGCTTCGGTGACGGCTTCCGGCAAAAGCTACACCGTCCAACAGGGCGACAGCGTCTGGCGCATCGCCAACCGTTTCAAGGTGAGCCAGGACCAACTGATGAAGGCCAACGGCATCAGCGACGCCCGCAAGATCAAGCCGGGCATGAGTCTCTCGATTCCGAAATAGTTTTTTCATGACCCGCCATTGCTCCGCCATTCTCTGTGCCGCTGTCGCGACGCTGGTCGCCATCGGGCTGATCATGCTGGCGAGCACCAGCGCGTGGGTGAAGGGCGTGGAGGCTCCCTATCACTTCCTCAGCCGTCAGGCGATGATGGTGGTGGTCGGACTGTTCGCCGCCATCGTGGCGGCGCGGTTTCCTTTGGAAAAAACGAGGAAGCTCGCTCCTTGGTTGTTTTTGGGAACCTGCTTCCTGCTGCTGCTCTGCTATATTCCGGGTGTCGGCGTTTCCATCTTCGGCTCACGGCGCTGGATCCAGGTTCCGGGTGTCGGCCAGTTCCAGCCTTCGGAGCTTTCGAAGATCGTGATCGTGATTTGTCTATCCGCCTGGTTCGCGCGGTGGCAGACGGAGGTCCACACGTTCTGGCGCGGATTCGTCATGCCGGGCATCATTGCGGGAATTCCGATTCTTCTGATCGCCGGGGAGACAGATGTGGGGTCCGCGCTTTCGGTGTCCGTTGCTGTGGGGGCGATCCTGTTTTGCGTGGGAACCCGTCTCATTTACATGGGCCCCACGGCATTTTCCGTCATCTTCGCCGCCGCCTACTACGTGCGGCACAACGAGAACCGCTGGGGGCGGATCCAGGCGTGGCTGGATCTCGAGAATCCGGTGAACCAACTGGACCGCGGGATGCAGCAGTGGCGCGCGCTTCTCGCGCTCGGCAACGGCGGTCCGTGGGGGGTGGGATTGGGCAATGGGGTTGAGAAATTCGGCACGCTCACGTTCGCCCACATCGATTTCATTTTCCCGGTGATCGGCGAGGAACTCGGTCTGCCGTTCACGCTGGGCGTGGTGATGTGCTTCGTCCTGATCGCCGTTTGCGGCTGTGGCATCGCGTTGCAGGCAAACAATGTTTTCAACCGCTGCGTCGCGCTCGGACTGACCTGCGTGATCGTGGTGCCGGCGATCCAGAACATCGCGGTGACGACGGCCATGCTGCCGAACGACGGCCTGCCACTGCCCTTCGTCAGCTTCGGCGGCACGAGTCTGGTCTTCAGTCTTGCCGCCGTGGGAATGCTGGTCGGCATCCACCGCCGCTCGCATGCGGTGGTTTCGCAGGAGTTTCCGCTGACGAAGCAAACGCGGCTCGCGGTGCGGTTGTGACGTTGGATGGGCCGGCCATTTCGTGCGAAGATCCGTGCAATCCGGGCATGATTTTCGCGATCTCCCGTAGCGAGGAACGCAGCTGCCATCAGCAATGAATGGGCATGGTGACTACATTGCCTTGCGGGATTCCCATAATCGCGGTTTTTGTTCCCGATTTCCTTGGTTCTACCGATGTGGCTGGTTGACAACCGAGGGGGGGCTTGACCAATCTGCGAAAGACGCAGCAGGGGAAATGGCCCGAAACCTGCGATAAAATCCACCTCTAAGGACTCATAGCCCAGTGTTTTCCAACGAAGATTATCTTGCAGAATTGCTCGCCGAAGCCGGAATGGTGAGCCCCGAAGAAGTCGCCCAAGCGCGCAACGCTCTTTCAGGAGGTGAAACGATCATCGAGCACCTGCTCGCGCACACTTCTGTCACTCAGGAGGATGTGGCGAAAACTCTGGCTGCGAATGCGGGCATTCCTTTCATCCGTCTTTCCGATGTGGCGTTCGATCCCTCGATCACCGAGACGGTTTCCGAGGAAACGGCGAGGCGCTATCGCGTGATTCCGGTGCATGACGAGGGGATTTCCCTGATGGTCGCCATGGCGGATCCGCTGGATTTCGAGTCGCTTGACACCTTGCCGCATGTGATCGGGCGCGAGCTGAATCTGGTTTGTGCGACGTATCAGGATATCCAGGATCACCTGAAGCAGTTTTATCACTCAAACGAAGCGGCCAATATCGGTGCTGGTGATGCATACTCGGTGACCGGCGGCGACGCCGAAGCGGGCACTGGCGGCGATGATGCGCCGATCATCCGGCTCGTCATGCAGACGCTGACCGAGGCTTTCCGCCTGCGTGCATCGGATATTCACATCGAGCCGCTCGAAACATCGGTGCGGATCCGCTACCGGATGGATGGCAAGCTCGTCCACGTGGACACGCACCCGAAGAAGCTTTTGCCCGCAATCATCGCCCGTCTGAAGGTGATGAGCGGCACCATGTCCATCGCGGAAAAACGCCTCCCTCAGGACGGCCGGATCCAGCTCAAGATGGGCGACAAGGAGGTCGATCTCCGGGTTTCCTCCGTCCCATCGAACCACGGCGAATCGATCGTCATGCGGATTCTGGACAAGACGGCGCTGCTGCTCGGCATGCCGGAACTCGGATTTTTCTCGGACGACCAGCAGATCTTCGGTGAGTTGCTCGGCTTGCCGGACGGCATTTTGTTGGTGACCGGGCCGACGGGCTCGGGAAAAACCACCACGCTCTACGCTTGTCTCAACATGATCAACAAGCCGGACAAAAAGATCATCACCGTGGAAGACCCGGTCGAGTATGAGCTTCCCGGTATCAACCAGGTCATGGTGAAAACGGACATCGGCATGACCTTCGCCGCCGCCCTGCGCGCCATGCTCCGGCAGGCCCCGAACATCATCATGATCGGGGAAATCCGGGATGCGGAGACCGCGAACATCGCGATCAACGCCTCGCTCACCGGTCACTTGGTTTTCTCCACGCTCCACACGAACGACGCGCCCTCGGCCGTCGCCCGTCTCGCGGACATCGGGGTGAAGCCGTTCCTCATCGCCTCCGCCGTCCGCGCCGTGCTCGCCCAGCGTCTCGTGCGGAAACTCTGCCCGATCTGCAAAGGCCCCGCAGACCTGACGGAAAAGGAAATGCGCGCGCTGTCCCTCGATGCCTCCCGCATGACCGAGGCGACGATCTTCGGCCCCGTCGGTTGCGAAAAATGCCGCGGTAATGGATTCAAGGGCCGGATGGGGATTTTCGAAATTTTCCTCATCGATGACGAGGTCCGTTCGATGATCAATTCCGGACTCACCACCACCCAGCTCCGCCGCCGTGCTCGCGAACTGGGCATGCGCACCCTGCGCGAGGACGGCATCCGCAAAGTGCTCGCCGGCCTCACTTCCGGTCAGGAAGTCGTGCACGCCACCATGTCGGACCTCGACTGATCCTTTCAAAACTTCGACCCAATCGAAAAACCCTTCCGCTTCCCCGTCCCATGGACAATCAACAGATTATCGAACTTTTCCAATCGCGCGGCCTCATCGATGCCGCGCTCGCCCAGGACATCCTTCAGGAGGTCGGCCACAGTGGCAAAGAGATCGCCGAGATCCTCGCGGATTTCCAGGTCATCCAGCACCGCGACGACATCTGGCCGGTGGTCGCCTCCGAACTCGGTGCCAGCATGGTCGATCTGCGGAACTGGACCCCACCCGAAGCGCTGCTCGCCCTCGTTCCCGCCGGCACCGCCCGTCTGCATGGCGCGCTCCCCGTCAATTTCGATGAAACCGGCCTCTACGTCGCCCTCGTCGATCCGCTCAACCCACAGACACCGGAAGACCTCCGCTTCGCCCTCGGCCGCGAGATCAACGTGGTCGTCGCCCCCGATTATCTCGTCGAATCCAAGATCAACGAGTGCTACGGCGGCGAAGGAAAAGCGATGGAAGACATCCTCTCCCAGCTCGAAATCGGCGCAGGAGGGGACAATCTCAGCACTGCGGAACTCGAGTCCGAGGCGAACTCCGCGCCCATCATCCGCTACGTCGATCTGGTGCTCTATCAGGCCATCAAGGAGAAGGCGTCCGACATCCACTTCGAGCCCTTCGAAAAGGATTTCAAGATCCGCTACCGGGTGGACGGCGCACTTTATGAAATGGCTCCGCCGCCGATCCATCTGGCGCTGCCGATCCTTTCCCGCGTCAAGGTCATGTCGAACATGAACATCGCCGAGCGCCGGATCCCGCAGGACGGGCGGATCGTCAAGCAGGTCGGCGACAAGCAGGTGGACATGCGCGTTTCCTCGCTGCCCACCCACCACGGCGAGTCGATCGTGCTCCGGGTGCTCGACCGCTCGTCGGTCAACCTCTCGCTCGAAAACCTCGGCCTCACCGACCACATCTACAACTACATCACCGAAACGATCGAGAAGCCCAACGGCATCTTCATCGTCACCGGCCCCACCGGTGCGGGAAAGACCACCACCCTCTACGCCGCGCTCCGCCGCATCAATACGATCGACGCGAAGCTCCTCACCGCCGAGGACCCCGTCGAGTATGACATCGACGGTATCATCCAGATCCCGATCAACGACGCGATCGGCCTCGATTTCCCCCGCGTTCTCCGCGCTTTCCTTCGTCAGGATCCCGACCGGATCATGATCGGAGAAATGCGGGACAAGGAAACCGCCACGATCGGCATTCAGGCTGCTCTTACGGGTCACTTAGTGCTCTCCACCCTTCACACCAACGACGCGCCCGGCGCCGTCACCCGTCTTGTCGACATGGGTTGCGAGCCGTTCCTCGTTTCCGCTTCGCTGGAAGGCATTCTCGCCCAGCGTCTCGTCCGGACGATCTGCAAGGAGTGCAAATGCCCCTACGAGCCGAACGAGTCCATCCTCAACCAGCTCGGCATCTCCGCCCATGAGCTTGGTGACAAACAGTTCTTCACCGGTGCCGGCTGCGATGCCTGCGGACAAACCGGCTACCGCGGCCGCCGTGGTCTTTACGAGCTGCTCAACGTCAGTGACCCGATCCGCGAACTCATCACCTCCCGCGCTCCGTCCGTGGTTCTCAAGCAGAAAGCCGTGGAACTCGGCATGAACACCCTCCGCGAGGACGGCCTGCGCAACATTTATATGGGAACCACCACCATCGAGGAAGTTCTCAAATACACCTGATCATTCCAACCATCTCCGCTTCAAAAACGTTTCCGATATTCAATCCGCATTCATTTAGTTTCTTTACACCTCTTCCCGAAACCTTCAGAAAAACCCTACTCCCATGGCGAATTTCCAATACTCAGCACTTGATGCCAAAGGCGAACAAACCACCGGCACCGTCGCCGCCGCCACCGAAGCGGAAGCCATCCAGCAGCTTCGTGGCAAGGGCCTTTACCCCACCCAGATCAATGAGGAAGGCAAAGGCAAGAAGGGCAAGGCCGCTCCTGCCAAAAGTGCCGTCAAGGGCAAGGCAAAAGGCAAACCCGTCGCCAAGGGCCAGACCGGCGGCCGCATCAAGCCGAAGAGCTTGATGATCTTCACCCGCCAGCTCGCCACCCTGATCGATTCCGGCCTGCCGCTTCTCCGCAGTCTCACCGTGCTTGAGAAACAGGAGCCCAATCCGGTCCTCCGCGCCACCGTCGCCGCTCTTGCGGAAAACGTGCAGGGCGGCTCGACGTTCTCCGAATCGCTCGCCCAGCACCCGAAGATTTTCAACAAGCTCTATGTGAACATGGTCAAGGCCGGTGAGCTCGGCGGTGTTCTTGAAATCGTTCTCAACCGCCTCGCCGAGTATCAGGAAAAGGCCCAGAAGCTGAAAAACAAGATCGTTTCCGCGATGGTTTATCCGGTGATCGTCATGTTCATCGCCGTCGCCATCCTGGTCTTCCTGATGATTTTCATCGTTCCGAAATTCAAGGAAATGTTCAGCAGCACGGACCAGCAGCTTCCGCTCATTTCCCAGATCGTCTTCGGCATGTCGGAGTTCTTCCTCCACCAGACGATTCCGTATGTGCCGAACGTTCTGTTCGTCTTCATCGCCTTCATCGTCTGCGTCTTCCTCTTCAATATGTGGGGCGGAACCGCAGGTGGCCGCAAGACCATCGACAACCTGAAGCTCCACATGCCGATTCTCGGTGACATCCAGCGCAAGAGCGCCGTCTCCCGCTTCTCGCGGACGCTCGGAACTCTCGTCACTTCCGGTGTGCCCATCCTTCAGGCCCTCAACATCACCCGCGACACCGCCGGTAACGTCGTGATCTCCAACGCCATCGAAAAAGTCCACGAGGCCGTCAAGGAAGGGGAAACGATCGTCACTCCGCTCCAGGCGTCCGGTGTTTTCCCGAACATGGTCATTTCCATGGTGGACGTCGGTGAGGAAACCGGACAGCTCCCCGAGATGCTTCTCAAGGTAGCGGACGTTTACGACGACGAAGTCGACAACGCCGTCACCGCCCTCACCTCCATTCTCGAGCCGATCATGATCGTGATTCTGGCCCTCATCGTGGGTTCGGTTGTATTTGCATTGTTCCTACCACTGATTAAGATGATCTCGACGATGGGCAACCAGTAACCACTGGCCACCACCGCAAGACTCAAAATCCAAGGATCATGAAAACCACTCCACGCAAAGGCAGCGCCGGCTTCACGCTCATCGAGCTGATGGCGGTCATCACCATCATCGTCATCCTCGCCGGCCTCGTCGTCGGCGGGCTTGGCTATGTTACCGAAAAGCAGGCAAGCTCGAAGGCGAAGGTCCAGATCGCGCTGCTCTCGAAGGCGCTTGAGGAATACAAGCTGGACAACGGTGCGTATCCGGCGACCGCCAATACGACGACAGGAACCGGTCTGACAGCCGATCTTTATCAGGCACTTTTCTACGAAGGCTACGACTATAACAAACAAAGCACTCCTCCAACGACTTGGACGAAGAAAGTCAACGGCGTCGATTTTCCAAAATCGACCAAGATCTACCTTGCTGACTTGGATCCGACGTCTACCAAGCAGGGCTGGGTGGATCCGGTAACTGGTACCAATCCGGTTCCTCCTGCATCGACTACAATCAAGGACCCGTGGGGTAATGAATACCGATATCGTACAGGAAAAAGTCCGAGTGGTAGTGCTAATTCGGCCACTATGAATCCAGATTTCGACCTGTGGTCGACGGGAAAAAATGGTTTGACCAACCCCGCTGGGACATCCGCAACGGACAAGAAGAATAACGCCGACGATATCAAAAATTTCTGATTCGCCCGTTCCGGTCCAGCAATTCCATTTCAACAAAAAGCCCGCCATACCGGCGGGCTTTTTTGTGCCGCCGGCGCAGCTCCGAAGTAGGGTTATGCCCCATGGTTTCAAGCACTTGTCCACACTAGTCTGGAAGTGTTGTCGGGGAGGAGCCGGTCATTCCGACAGGCGGTCCGATGACACAGGAGGAACCACATCATGCTCAGAAACATCAACGATATCTACGGTACCCAGCTTGCCGCCACGGACGGAACCATCGGTCACGTGAAGGACTTTTACTTCGATGACGGGAATTGGATGGTCCGCTATCTCATCGTCGATACGGGATCGTGGCTGACAGGCCGGCAGGTCCTGCTTTCACCCCATGCATTCGACGGTTTCGGCCCGGACGGCGAAGTCCTCCGGGTGAATCTGACGAGAGAGCAGATTGAAAACAGCCCGTCCATCGAGTCCCACCGCCCGGTGACCCGTCAGCACGAGCGTGACTATTATCAGTATTACAGTTGGCCCGCCTATTGGGAAACCAGCGGCATGTGGGGAATCGGCGGGCTGCCGGTCCTGACGCCACCCGTGGAGATCAAGGCGGAGGTAGATCCACTCGACGACATCCACCTGCGCAGCACGCGGGCCGTGACAGGATACGGCATCAAGGCCGCCGGCGGCACGCTCGGCACGGTTTCCGGTTTCATGGTGGACCACAAGAGCTGGGCGATCGCCGATCTCGTGGTGGAGACCGGTCATTGGTATTCCGGCAAGCAGATCCTCATTTCGCCAGCGGCGGTGCTGGGCATCAGCTACGGCGGTTCCGAAGTGTCGGTGAAACTCACCCGGGCCGACATCAAGCGCACCCGCGAGGACGAGGCGGCGAAGCTGGCGTTCGTCAGCCTTTGAAATGTTAGAAACACCCCTGAAATGCAAAACATCCAACGAGACCCTGCGCCAGCAAGCGGATCCATCATTGTTACCCGATCAATCACGCGGGAGCTGGTGCACGCCAGGACGCTGGAACTGGCGTTGATCGACGGGCGGAATTCGCACCAGATCAAGCAGGTGGACTACGAACGGGCGAAGCGCGAACTCACCGGTGAATCGGACTTCGACCGCCAGCAGCAGATCCTGGATTTCCACCAGTATTGACCGCGCAAATCACGGATTGCCCCCGCCTGACCAAGGGCAGGGGCAATCCGGTCATGCAATCAATCATCAGCTAACAAATTTTTCTCCGCCGCCCTGACCATCTGGTCGTGCCCGGCTTCCTCGACTCCTTCTTCAAAAAGCCGCTCGCCGACGCTGCGGCCGTCCTCATCCTCGTTGTCGTCGAAGGCGACCAGCGCTTCGTGCCCTTCGGAACCGGGAATCGGATTCCAGCGGTCCGACTCCGGCGCTGATTCCAGCAAGGTCTGCTGGGGATCGAGCTCCGCGCCACCGTTGAGTTCCCGCTGGGCTTCGTCCCAATCGGACTTCGAAACCTCATGCGGCTCGCGACCGTTGATCGCCGCCAGTTCGGCGGCGCGTTGCCGGACCATCCCGCGCGTCACGGTGCCGATCCCGATTCCGTGGATGATGATTGCTCCTTCGTGCAGTGGATTCGTGTTCATGGTTCAATCGCGGGTTTCTCCCGCGTCAAAACCGTAGTAAAACTTACGGGTTTCTGCCATGGGGTGAAACCCTACTTCGCCACGTACGATCGGCCGGTAGGGTTTCACCCCATGGCGGACACGGGACACAGCGGGTATTCATGAGAGGCGCAGGACCTTCGATAGGCTGTCCGCTCATCTCAAACGAACCACTGCGACAGCTATGTACACTCTCCAAGATCTGTTTCTCAATGAACTCGCGGACTGCCATGACGCCGAAAGCCGCTTCGGCAAGGCATTGCCCGGTATGTTGAAAGCAGCAACCAGCGATGACCTGAAGACAGTATTCCGGCTCCTCCTGAAAGAAACCGAATGCCACGTGATCAAGGTGGGCAAGGTCTTCGAATGCTTCGACCGCAAAGCCCGGTGGAAGACTTGCGAGCCGATCATGGGGCTGCTGAGGGAGGGCGCGTGCATGGCGGCTTCCTTCGAACGTTCGCCGGCGATCAATGCCGCGCTCGTCGTTTCCGCGCAGCGGGTGGGTCACTACAAGATGGCCACCTACGGCTGCCTCCAGGAATGGGCGCTCCAACTCGAATCCAAGAGGGCTGCGCTTTTGTTACGGGAGCTTCTGGAAGAAGAGAAGGCAGGCCACAAGGTTCTAACGACTCTGGCGCGGACCCTCTGCCATGACGAAAAGCCGGCGGATGGAGAGCCGGGCGTCGTCCGGGTCAGGGAGCGTCCGCCTTGTCGAAATCTTGTTCCATCATTTCGAGAAAGCCGGCCGTGAAGCCGATTTCGTCCGCCTTGCCAGGTGGCAGGAGGGCGGCGACACCGTCGGCGGTGGCGGTGTTGAACGCATCGCGGCGCGTTTCCCATTCCGCCGCCTTTGCGGGGTCTGCGGGTTCGTTGGCAGCGTTGAAACCGGCGGCGATCATGGCTTCCGAACGGCCGCGCATGTATTGGTTCACCCCGGCGGTCCGCGTGTCGTCGAGTCCGCCGGACTGTTGGAGAAGCGAGCTGAAGAAGCGGCCGTATTCGTCAGGGTTGTTTTGAAAGCTGGAGATTTCCGAAACCATTCCCAAGGCGACGGCATGCTGGCGTTCGAGCGCTAACAGTCTGGCTGACTGCTCCGGCGTGCGGTCGGCGGAAGCGATGGCGCGCAAGGCCTTGAGCTCCTTCCGGGTGGTCATCATCGAGGCCGCCTGTCTGCCGATGTCCTCGACCTTGCCAAGGTTGATCACGACGTTTTCGCGCAGGGTCTTGTTGAGTTTTTCCTGCTCCGCATCCGCTGTCCTTGCAGGGCGGGCCGGTGCGGGATCGTCGTCGTCATCGACTTTTGCGGGTGAGGTGTGGCGGGTGGTTGCGGCAGGTGTCCCGGTCCTGGTGGCCGCTGCAAGTGCGGCGACATGCTCCTTGCGATTGAAGCTCCAGACGGCAAGACCGCCGAGGAGGACAGCGATGACGAAGAGAGCTGGCGTTTTGAAGGAATGCATGGCGTTGACAGATCGATAGCGCAGAGCGGAACGGGTCACAACGCACAATTGGAGCGGGCTGACTATCTGAAGAACAGGCAGGAATGCCTGTGTCACGTCGTCAGAGAATTGTCACCTGCACGCTGCATTCGATGATGCCGTGGGCGATGGCGTAGCGGGTGAGGCTGGCGGTGTCGTGGATGTTGAGTTTCTCCATCAGGTTCTGGCGGTGTTTCTCGACGGTCTTGATGCTGATGTGGAGTTCGTCGGCGGTTTCCTTGTTGGCTTTGCCCTCGGCGACGAGCTGGAGAACCTCCATCTCGCGGGAGGTGAGCAGCGGGGAGTCTTTTTTTGCGGCTGCCTCACTGGGTTTGTCCTCTTTCCGTTCCTGTTGGAGACGGCGCTTGCCGATGGACGGGCTGAAACAGGTTTTACCCTGATGGACTTGGCGGATGGCTTCGGGAAGGACGTGGAAAGCGGTCTGTTTGATCAGGTAGCCGGACGCGCCGAGTGCCATGACCTGATCGACATAGGCGTCATCGCTGTGGGCGGAGAGGATGATGACGCGGGTGGCGGGCGTGGCGCGGAGGATCTGGCGGGTGGCTTCGAGTCCGTTGAGAAGCGGCATGGCGATGTCCATGACGATCACATGGGGGCGCAGCGTCCGGGCGAGGATCACGGCCTCCCGGCCGTTGTCCGCCTCGCCGACGATTTGGATATCGGCTTCTAATTTGAGAAGAGCCCTCAGGCCCTCGCGGACGATCAGGTGGTCTTCGGCGAGCAGGACGGTGATGGTATTCATGGGCATTCGAGGCTGGCGTTCTTGGCGGACTTTTTCGCCGCCCGTTTGCGCGGGGGCGGCTGGACGGGTTTGATTTCCACGTGGATGGTGGTGGCCTGGCCGGGGGCGGAATCGACGCAGAAGGTACCGCCGATCATTTCGATGCGCTCGCGCATGCCGAGCATTCCGAGGCGGTTGTTCGCCCTGGCGGAGGTGGTGTCGTCCACATCGAAGCCCTGTCCGTCGTCGGTGACCTTCATGCGGATGAGGCCCTTGATGTTCTCGATGCTGACGGTTACCCGACTGGCACCGGCATGGCGGGCGACATTGCTCAGGGATTCCTGGGCGACCCGGAAAAGGGCGGTCCGAATGGCAGTCGAGGCCTTTTCGATTCCGGCATAGGCCTTGAGGCTGGCGCGGATGCCGGTGTCCGCCATGAATCCCTTGAGATGGGAATGCAGCGCGGGGATGAGTCCGAGATCGTCGAGCACCGTGGGACGCAGTTCGAGGGCGAAGCGGTGGACGATTTCCACGGATTTTTCCACCAGCCGGTGGGTGGCGGCGATTTTCTGCTGGAGTCTCTTCGGGGTGTGCGCATCGCCGTGGGTGAGGGCGGCGAGGTGGACGTTGATGGCGACGAGAGTCTGGGCGATGACGTCGTGCAGCTCGCGGCTGATGCGTTTTCTTTCTTCCTCCTGCACTCCGAGGATCTGATGGGACATGTCGCGCAGTTGCTCCTGGTGTAGGCGTGATTGTTCCAACAGTTTTTTCTGTTCGTGCTCGGTCTGTTGCAGGGTCTCCTCCACGGCGCGGCGGTGTGTGATCTCCCGTTTCAGCTTCAGGTTCGAGGCGGTGAGCACTTCCATCCGGCGTTGGGCCTTCTCGGCTTTTTTCCGCGCGGTGATGTTGTTGAAAAAGCAGACCACGCCGAATTCTCCGGCGGGCATGGTGACGCGTTGGATCTGCCATTCGTAAACCTCCTGCATGTGGGTGTCCTTACGCCGTTCGGCGAACTCGGGCGACTGATAGGATTCGCCTGTTTTCAACGTGTGGCGGAATCGGGCGGTGGCTTCACCGGCGACACGTTTCGGCCAGAGGATGTGGATGATTTCCGAAAAATCGCGGTCGATCAACGGGGTGATGTTACCGAAGAGTGCCAGCGCCGTGGGATTGGCCTGTTGGAGGCGAAATCTTGAATCGACGACGTAAACCCCGACGGGAGCCTGGCCGATAAGGGCGGAAAAAAGCGCCTCATTGCGGCGCAGGATTTCCTCCGCGTGTTTGCGCTCGGTGATGTCCACGACCACGACGCGGCATTCGCTGCCGTCGGGAGCGCGCCCGACCTCGATATTGACGGGTCTCGGCGGCTGTCCGTCGCTCGACAGCTCGACGTCAACTGAATGCTTCGCAGGGTTTTCGAAGACCTTTGCGAGAACCGCATCGAATGCCGGACGATGCCCGGGCGTCACGAGCATTCTGAAAGACCGGCCGACGAGGCGGTTGCGTTCGGTTCCAACGAGGGTGGAGCCAGTTAGGTTTGCCAGCAGGATGATTCCATCGGCAGCGAGGGTGAAGTAGCCGACGGGTGCGAAGTCGTAGAGATCGGTGTATTTCTCCAACATCGATTCCGCCTCGTCGCGCGCCATGCGGAGTTCGGCGTTCTGCATTTCCAGCTCGATCTGATGGACGTCGAGTTCGTGGAGCAGGCGCCGGTTGTCGGTCTCGCTGTGAGACACCGAGGGAGCCTGACTTTCCTCCATCTGCCGCTCGGCACGGCGGCGCAGCTCGGTGGGCTCGCCCGGGGATTTCGGCTTTTTCGGCATGGTGGTGGGGTCAGGTTTTGGAAGGTCCGGGTGGTTTGTCTCCGGGTTTCCGGGTTCGCCCGCGGGCGGCCTTGAGTTCCACCTTGGTCTTGTCCATCTCGACGGTCTGCGCGGCGAGCCGGGTTTCCAAGGCGTTCTGCATGCCCTGCATTTTCCCTTCGAGCATCTTGGCGACGCTGATGTCGAGGAAGGTGATGACCACGCCGTCGATGCGGTCGTCCAATGTCCGGTAGGGCATGATGCGGACGGTGAACCAGCGGTTGTCGCGGGTGCTGATGGGTTTTTCGGAAAAGCCGAGTTTGCGCAGGACTTCGAAGGCGTCGTCCGGCAGTTCCGGATAGATGAGGTCGGAAGCGAGATCGGTGATGGGGCGGCCGATATCGCCGGGGATGAGCTTGATGATCCTGGTGGCCTGCGTGGTGAAGCGGCGGACCTTGAGATCGTTGTCGAGGAAGAGGGTGGCGACGTCCGTGCTGTTGAGCAGGTTCTTCATGTCGTTGTTGGAGCGGGACAGCTCGTCCACTTTTCCCTGGAGTTCGGCATTGACGGTCTGCAGCTCTTCGTTGAGCGACTGCATCTCTTCCTTGGAGGTGGTGAGTTCCTCGTTGGTGGATTGCATCTCCTCGTTGGTGGACTGGATCTCCTCATTGGTGGAGCGGAGTTCCTCCTGCGACGTCTGCATTTCCTCACGGGTGTTCTGGAGCTCGGCGTGGGTTTGTTGGAGCTCGTGCTCGAGCTCGGCGAGGCGGTGGTTGCGCGCGGTGGATTTACTGACGGGGCCGGACGGTTGGGATTCCAGCGGGGCCGGGATGTCGGTGAAAACGATGATGACCATGCCGCGCAGGGGCTCGGTTTCGCGGAGCTTTTCAATCGTGACATCGACATGCTGCCTGCCACCGTTGTTGCCGATTTTCAAGCCGTGCAGGGTGAGCGGGCCTTCCTCGCGCAGGGCTTTCTGAAAACCGCTGGACAGCTCGTAGCGCAGGCCCTCGCGCGCCATGGCGAAGATGTTCCAGTTCGCCTTGCCGGCGGCGGGTTCCAGGTATTTGCCGGTGCGGCCGCTGATGAAGAGGATGTTGCCCTGGTCGTTGACGAGCACCGTTGGCGGCGCGTAGCGGTGGAGGATCAACTGCTCGGCCAGCGACTGGAGGCTGAGGTAGGGCTTCGGGGTGGAACTGGAGTCCCGGGCGGTCGCCTGCCGCGGTGCGAAGGAGGAGGGGAACTCGATGGGCTCCGGCCGCACGGCGGATTCGGCCCGGCGGAAGATCCGCGATTTGCCGCTGACGGTGGCGAACAGGTCGGTGAAATGGCCGATGGTCTCCGCGCTGCCTAACATCAATACTCCGCCGGTATCGAGGCAGTAGTGGAACAGCGGGAAAAGTTTCTTCTGCATCTCCGGTGTCAGATAGATCAGCAGGTTGCGGCAGCTCAGGAAATCCAGCTTGGTGAACGGCGGGTCCATGATCAGGCTGTGCGGCGAGAAAATCACCATCTCGCGGATCTCTGGCCGCACGCGGTAGCCGCGGTCCTCCTTGGTGAAATAGTGCCGCAGTTGCTCGGGAGAGACGTCGGCGGCGATGTTTTCCAGAAAGAGTCCCTGGCGTGCCTTGTCGATGGCATCGGGGTCGAGGTCGGTGGCGAATATCTGGAGTTTGAAATTCTTCCGCGGTTTGAGTTTTTCCATCACTTCCTTGAACGTGATGGCCAGCGAGTAGGCCTCCTCACCGGTCGAGCAACCGGCGACCCACGCCCGCAGCGGACCTGCGGGGCGGTTGGCGAGCAGGGCGGGGAGCGTTTCCTCCCGCAAGGTCTGCCAGGCTGCCGGATCGCGGAAGAAGCTCGTCACGCCTATCAGAAGCTCCTTGAAAAGCAGGTCGAGCTCCTGGGGATTTTCCTGTAGGTAGCGGACGTAGGTGGCGATCTTGTCGATCTGATGGATCCCCATGCGGCGCTCGATGCGGCGGTAGAGCGTGTTCCGCTTGTAGAAGGAAAAGTCGTGGCGCGTGCGGGTGCGCAGCAGGATGAGGATTTTTTCCAAACCGCTCTGGAGCTTCTCGTCCACCACGACCTCCGGCTCGGCGGGTAGGGGGGTGCGGTTCAGATAGGCCATGATCCGGCCGGGCAGATCCTCCACCGGGGCGATGATGTCCGCCAGACCGGCGTCGATCACGCTGCGCGGCATGCTGTCGAACTTCGCGGTGGCCGGATCCTGGGCGAGCACGAGGCCTGCCTTTTCCTTGATCTCGCCGAGGCCCAGCGTGCCGTCCGAGCCCATGCCTGATAGAATGACGCCGATGCCCGCCTGCTGCTGGTCCTGTGCGAGCGAGCGGAAGAAAAAATCGATGGGCAGCCGGAGCCCGCGCATGCCGGCCGGCTCGAAAAGATGCAGCACGCCGTGAAGCACCGACATGTCTTTGTTAGGCGGGATGACGTAAACGCAGTCCGGCCGCACGCGGGTGCGGTCCTTTACCTGGACGACCTTCATTTCCGTGCCGCGCTGGAGCAGCTCGGCCATCAGCCCCTTGCGAGTCGGATCGAGGTGCTGGACGACGACGAACGCCATGCCGCATCGCGCGGGAACGCAGCGGAGAAACTGTTCCAGCGCCTCCAGTCCTCCGGCCGAGGCACCGATGCCGACGATGGGAAACTTCACGCTCGGCGGTGGTGCGGGAGTTTCCTGCGGCAGGACGTCGTCGGCTTTTTTCGGACGGCGCGGGGATGACGGCTGCTTTTCCATGGAGTGATTCGAAATACTTATGAGCGAACTCACACGGTGTCTTTGCTGGCCCCCTGTCGCAATACAAAGTTTCCCGCCGGGATGCGGAGTCAGGGGTGATTTCGAGCAGCGGCGAGTTCGACCAGCTTGGGGGCGATCCCGTCGAGCGGCAGGATGAAATCCACATCGCCAGTCTCGATGGATGACTCCGGCATGCTGAAATCCTGCGAGGTCGGCCGGTCCTGCGCGATGACCATTCCTCCGTGATCCTTGATGATCCGCACGCCGATGGAGCCGTCCCCGTCGCCACCGGTGAGGACGACTGCGATGGAGTTTTTTCCATAAATCTCCGCCACCGATGCGAACAGGGGTTCTGCGGACGGCCTGGCATAGTGAACTTTTTCCGCCGTGGGCGAGGAGAGGGACAGGATGCCGTCCGGGCCGACGGACAAGTGGTGGTTGGGAGGGGCCACGAACACGCAGGAATGGCAGAGCTGGTCACCGGGTTGCGCTTGTTTCACCGTCAAATCCGTGCGGCAGCTCAGGATCTCGGCGAGCAGGCTCTTGTGATCCGGAGAGAGGTGCATCACGATGGCGATGGCTGCAGGGAAGTCCGCGGGCATGGCTCCCAGGATGACGGAAAGGGCGTTCAATCCGCCGACCGATGCCGCCATGGCGACGACGAGGCGGGCGGGTTCGCATGGGGAAACAGACATGGTATGAATCGGTGTTCGAGAGAAAAGGCGGAGTGGCCTATCCGGCCTTGATATTTTCAGTGGGTGGCCAAGAGCTGTCCATGGGGTGAAACCCTACCATGGAGCTGATTTCCGGGCTGGCGGCCCGGTAGGATTATACCCCATAGCGCGGCCACCTCGGAGCGATATGCTGGCGGCGTCATCGTGATCACGGGACAATACCATCAACGGTCGGTCGTGAAATTCGACCCGGCTGTGACAGTTGCAGG
>JBDSNC010000274.1:0-8721 GCA_039915545.1 Luteolibacter sp. | reverse complement strand
TACCCAACTCAAATTGCCGGAAGTTATCTCAACGAAAAATAATGGCTAACCAGTCGATGCAGCTAGCAGCTCTTGCAGAGCCGCCGCTGATCTCTCAGCATTGCTAAAGAATTTATGAACGTTAGGCTGTTCACTTCGCCTTCTGCCGGAGTTGTTCCAATCTGGAAAGCGGCTTCGCGGGTTCCGCTTTCGCTTGGGCGTCGGCGGGTTTTTCGGGGGAGGCTTTGGTTTCCGCTTTGGCGACGGCGGCGGGTGAGGGGGCGTCGATGCGGAGGGTGCTGTTGAGGGCGGTCTGGTGGAGGATGGTGCTGCCGTTTTCCGGGACGGAGACGCGGCAGAAGACGGCGTTGTGTTTGCCGACGGTGGCGTCCGCGGCGAGGGTGAGGGGGAAGGTGATTTCCTTCTGGTCCTGGGTGAGGGGCTGCGGCGGGCAGGTGACGCCGTGGGGGAGGCCGGTGAGCTCGGCGGTGGCGGGGCTGAACGGGTGTTTGTTCTCGATTTTTCCTAACATGGCGGCGCTGCGGCCTTGCTCGGCGGCGGCCAGATCGAGCGTCATGGTGAGGTAGGGCTCGGCGACCCGCAGCGGGGTGAGGCCGGAGGAAACGAGGATCGGCCCTTGCGGGGTATTTGCCTCGGCGAGCACGCAGACCTGCCACTCGGCGGGAGCGGCGTCGGCGCTGGCGTTGAGCTCGTAGGCGGCCTCCGATTGATCGCCGGGGATGTCGATGCTGACGGGGCCGGTGACGCCGGGTGGATTCCACAGGAAGCGGACGCTGATTTTTTCGGCGTAGCCGGGGCTGCGCGTGAGGCGGACTTTCAGGGCGAGCGTGCCGTTCTGGACGAGCGGGACGAAGGGCTTTTCCAGATCGATCCGGAAGGGGGCTTCGTTGATGACGGCTGCGGCGATACGGTCCGAACTGGCGGAGTGATAGACGCCCTCGTTGTTCACCTCGACGTGGTTGATGGTGTCGACGAGCTTTCCAGTTAGGGCGGGCTCGCCGGTGGATTTCAGGAAGAAAGGAAACAGTCCGCCTGCAACGGGAGCGTCCGCAACGGCCTCGAAGACGACGGGGAAATTATTGATAGAACGGGGGACGGGCGGCGCGTGCAGGGTAACTCCGGCAGGCAGGGAGCCGGCCTCGAAGGTGGCATCGCAGGCGATGTTTTCCCGGGTGATGTTGATGACGGCGGCGTAACGGTTGCCGCGCGGAACGGCGAAGGTTTTCCACTTCTGGCTGTTCACCCGCTCGACGACAGGCAGGGTGGCGGCGATGGCGGGGGACTTGGTGGTGATCTCGATTCGATAGGTGAAGTCCGGGCCGGTGCGGTCGAGCTGGTCGTGGATCTTCAGGCCATATTCTCCATCAGCCGGGCAGGTCCAGGAGATGACGCTGTCGGGTGCGCCCTGGTCGTCATTGGAGGTGATTTGCTTGCCATCGGAGCCGTGGATGGAGAGCACGGAATCGAGCGGGGAGCGGAGACTGCGGGCGAGCACGCGGAGCACGAGGTTCTGGTCTTTCTTCGCGGTGAACTTGAACCAGTCTGCCTTCGCATTGCCATCGAGGATACCGTGGGCGGCGCAGGGCAGCGGCGGCATGGGCGTGGCGGATTTGAAATCAGAGTTGGGACCAGTTTCCCTAACCGCCTCCAGCGGCGAGACGGTGATCCAGTGGGGCGAGGGGGCGGAGAGGTTTTCTTGGATGGGGAAAATGGGGAAGCGGTCGCGGGCGTCGGCGGGGAGGGTGATGGATTGTTTGATCGGGCCGGAGGGATCGCCGATGAAGGTGAACTCGATGGTTTCGCCGGGCTTGCCACCGGTGGGGAAGACCGCCTTGGGCCGGGGGAAGGTGCCGATGTGGAGGCGGTATTGGCATTGGTCGTTGCCCTCGTAGGCGGCTTCGTGGACGAGGATGCGGTAGTCGCCGTCTTCCGGGGCGATGATGGAGGCGAAGGAATCGGTGCGGAGGAGCGGGGTGTCGTCGCAGGAGGCGAGCTCGAATTTTTTCGGATCGAGAATAGCGACGTAGGAATCGAACATGACGCGCCCTAACCGCATGGCCTCGGCCTCGACGGAGAGGCGCTGGCCTTTTTTCAAACTGCACACGTAGTAGTCATCGTCCTCGTTGTTGGCGGTGCCTTGGACGGTGCTGTTGAGTTCGACTTTCTGCGCGGTGTCGAAGGTGGCGTTGGGTTCGGTTTCCGGGACGTTGGGAAACTGGCTGATCCAGAACGAGCGGAGTTCGGTGAGCCCGCCGGGGCTGCGGAGGCGGAGCGAGTGCTCGCCGAGCGCTGCGTCCGGGGCGATCTTGATTTTGGCGCTGGCGTGCTTTCCATCCTTGAGCTGGATGTCTGATAGGGAGAGGCCTGGTTCGTAGAAGATGGCTTCGGCGGTTTCATCGAGGCGCTCGCCGTAGAAGTGGACTTCCATTTCGGTGCCGCGCTGGCCACCGCGCGGGTCCACGAGATTGAGGACCGGGGAAAATGCGGCGAGCGGGGTGATGAGGGCGAGGATGATGGTGAGAGCGGATTTCATGTGGCGGCGGTATGTGGCCGTCGTTGGGTGAGGATTTTTTGAACCACGGATGGAACGGATGGGCACAGATAAGAGCGGCGTTGGAATTTGGATTTTTTTGTTCTGCGCAATCTTTTCTTCATCCGTGTAAATCCGTTTGATCCGTGGTGGAAATCTCTTCAATGCAAGGAAGGAGGATAAGTGGTTTTTGGCTGGTGCGCGGAGGTCCAGATGCGCTTTCAGTTAGCGACGGTCGCAGACCGACGCTACAGGGTCAGGCGCGCTTTGCTAACAAGGCATCAAGGACTTCGCCGCCGGCGCAGATTTCGATGGGGCGGTTTCCGGGGGACATGAGTTCCTTGTCGGCGTTGATGCCGATCTGGTTGTAGATGGTGGTGGCGAAATCGGCGACGGTGACGCCGTCGGTATCGACCTCGCCGCCGAGGCTGTCGGAGGCACCGTGGACGTAGCCTTGTTTCGTGCCGCCGCCGGCGAGCATGGTGGAGAAGACGCGCGGCCAGTGATCGCGGCCGCCGGTGGCGTTGATCTTCGGGCTGCGGCCGAACTCGGTGGTAACCATGACCAGCGTGGAATCCAGCATGCCGCGGCGTTCAAGGTCGCGAATGAGGGCGGCGATGGCTTTGTCGGTTTGCGGGAGTTCCTTCTGGATGTTGCCCTTGATATTGTCGTGGTGGTCCCAGCCGCCGGCGGTTAGGGAGACGAAGCGGACGCCGCCTTCGATCAGGCGGCGGGCGAGCAGCATGCGCTGGCCGGCGGCGGTGCGGCCGTATTCGTCCTTGAGGGCGTCCGGCTCGGCTTTCAGGTCGAAGGCCTCGCGTGCTTTCTGGGAGGAGATGAGTTTGTAGGCGTGCTGATAGAACGCGTCCATGGATTCGATGGAGTCGGATTCCTCTAGCGTGCGGAAGTGGTGATCCACGGTTTCCAAGAGCGACCGGCGGCGGGCGAAACGGGCGTCGTCCACGCCTTTCGGGAGATTGAGGTCGCGGACCTGGAAATCCTTCTGCTCGGGATTCGAGCCGAGGGCGAAGGGGCCGAAGGCGGAGGATAGGTAGCCGGAGTTCGCATACTCGTTCGGAACGGCCGGCACGCAGACATAGGGCGGCAGGTCGTTTCTCGATCCGAGTTCGTGCGAGATGACCGATCCGATGGACGGATACTCTAGCGCAGGCGACGGCTTGTAGCCGGTGAACATGTTGTGCGTGCCGCGTTCGTGAGCGGCCTCGCCGTGGGACATGGAGCGGATGATGGTGACCTTGTCGGCGATCTGCGCCGTTTCCTTCATGAACTCGCCGAACTGGATGCCGGGAATCTTGGTATCGATCGCACCGAAGGGGCCGCGGTATTCGGACGGGGCGAGGGGTTTCGGATCGAAGGATTCCTGGTGGGCGAGGCCGCCGGGGAGGAAGATGTGGATGATGCCCTGGGCGACGGCATCGTGTGTGGCGTAGGTTTTCGTATCGCCGAACGCCTGGTTTCGCAGGAACTGCGGCAGTGTGAGACCGAGCCCGCCGAGCAGGCCGACGTAGAAGAACTCGCGGCGGGACGAGTAGCGTTCGAGTGGATTGCCGGGGCAGATTGGTTTCATGGGTGGCAGGGGTTGGGAGGCATCGCGCCTCAACGGGTCCCATACGATGGTGCCAAAATGTTCGTTTCAAAAAAGAATCTCCATGCACCTTCGGGGTTGGCGCGGCGGCAATTGTGATCTAGAGAGTGTGTCGATGGAAGCGCCACAAGTGGATGGATTACAAGCGGGTAAGCTGATCGGCAGTGGCGGCTGCGGGCGGGTGTATCAGGCGACGGATGAAAACGGGGTGGCGCTGGCGGTGAAGGTTTTCGAGGCGACGGCTATTTCCCGCGGGATTTTGGAAACAATGACGGAGCGGCTGGAGACGGGCGGCTGGCCGGACGGCGTGCTGCGGGTGATTTCCGCGATGTTCAAGGACGGGCGGTCGTTCTGGGTAATGCCTCTGCTGGCGGATGTGAAGGAGGAGGAGGCGGTACCGCGGAGCCTGCAGATGTCGATCGACGCGCATCCGGGCGAGGGTTCGTGGAAACTGGTGAGGGCGCTGGCGAGGGCGCTTTCCGCCATGCACGAGCGGCGGGTGGCACATGGCAACCTGAAGCCGGGCAACGTGTTTTTCGCCGACGACGGAGAACCGCTGGTGAGCGACTGGGCGATGGGAAACATGCCGGGCGTGAAGCATTTCAATTTCACCGACGCGGTGCTCTATCAGCCGCCGGAACAGCTCAGGAATGCGGCGGGCTATCTGGAGGAGGCGGGATACCGCTGGGATGTTTTTGCGTTCGGAGTGCTGGCCTACCGGGTTCTAACGGGGAGATTCCCGCGATGCCATGATACGTTCACTTTCGTCGCCCCCGGCGCCGGTGAGATCCGCAAGGAGGGGATCCAGGCGGACTTGGGGAAAGTGGCGCGCAATCTGGAGACGCAGCCGGACGTGAGCTGGCCGGATGAGGCGGCCAACGCGCTGGAAGCCGGACTGCGCGAGTGGATTTCCCGCTGCCTGCATCTCGATCCGCTGCAACGGCCGCTCAGCATGAGGGACGTGCGTGCGGGCTTCGAGGCGGTGGAGAAAAAGCTTACGGACGATGCCGGGCGCGAGGCGTTGCTGGACCAGCGGCGCAGGGCGGAGCGGCGGGCGTGGCGGACCTTGTTTTTCGCGGGCGTGGCGACGGCGGCGGCAGTGGTGTTAGGCGGGTTGTGGCAGTTATCGAACACGCTGCACCTCAAGGAACGTGCCGAGAACAACAACAACGTGCAGGTGCTGAAATCCGTCAGCGAGAAAGCGATCGAAGTGCGGACCGAGGCGGAAAAGAAGATGACGGAGGCGCAGCAGGCGCTGACCTATGAGAGGGAGCTTGCACTGGCGCGGCTGGAGGCGTCGCGGCAGATCGGCGACCGCTTGTTTTCCTGGGCGATGGAAAAAGGCCACCGCCGCCTGCCGCCGCTCGACGGCCGGGAGCTGCGGCTGAAGCGGCTGGAGCGCTACTTCGAGGATTTTCTAACACGGACGGCGGACATTCCGGATCTGGCGGACGAGCGGGCGATGATCCGTCTGCAGTTGTCTGAAATTTCCCTGGCCGCCGGTGACGCGCCGGCCGCGACAAGACGCATCGCCGCCGCGCTCGACGCATGGGCCGCGCTGCCGACGGACCCGGAACTGAAATTCCGGATGGCGACGGATTCACTTCTGCTCGCGTTGCTGCGGCAGTCGATTTCCGATCCGGAAACCGCGCCCGCTTTCATCGCGGCGCGCAAGGCGCTGGAGGCGGTGCCGCAGACGGAGGTGGACGGGGACCGTCTGAACCAGCTTCTCTCGATCCTGGATTTTCACGAGGCGAAATTGTTAGCCGCGCGTGGTGACGATACGAAGGCACTGGAACAACTGCTGCGGGCCACCCAGACGCTCAACCGCATCGCCGACCAACGGCCGGACGCCGCGATCCTGCGCTCGGAGCTGGCGGCGTGTTATCTTTCCTCCGCGACGATCCTCGAAGGCATGGGCAGTCTGGGTGACGCGCGTGAGGTGCGTTCGCTGGCGACGGTGGAACTGGCGAAACTGCTGAAGGAAAATCCGGACGACGCGGCGCTGCGGCTCGATCTGGCCGGCTGTTACGGCGCGATGGCGGAGTCGGCCGTTCTATCAGGCGACATCCCGGCGGCGGAGACGCTTTCCGGGCAATCGACGAAACTGCTCGACCAGTTGCTGGCGACGCAGCCGGACAACGCCGAGGCGGTGGCGCGGAGGGCGGCGCAGCTCGGGCTGATGGGCGGGATTCACCGGGACAAGGGCATGGCGGCGGAGTCGATGAAGGAATTCGACGAGGGCATCCGCATGCTGGAGGCGATCCGGGCGTCGGCGCCTAACAATGCGATGGTTTCCTACCGGCTGGCGCTGCTGTGGTGGCAGAAGGGACGGATGATCGGGATGTCCGGCAACCGCGGCGAGGAGATCGCGCTGATCCGGCGGGCGCGTGATCTGCTGGGGAAACTGGAGACGGGGGATTCCACGAGCGGACCGCGGCCGGAGCAGTTGCAGAGCTCGGGTGCTTATTTGTTAGGTGATCTCGGTCACGCGCTGCAACTGGCGAACCAGAAGGACGAGGCGAAGAAGGCCTTCAATGATGCGGTCGCGCTGTGGGAGGGGCTGCTTTCCTCGCGTCCGCAGAGCGAGGAATACAGCGAGAGTCTGTCGTGGTGCCGCCAGCGGTTGCAGGATTTGAAGTGATCAGATCTCGGCGGCTGGCGGAGGCGGCGTTTTCGCGCGCAGCTTCAGGTTGAGCATTTCCACGGCGAGCGAGAAGGCCATCGAGAAATAGATGTAGCCCTTGGGAATGTGGAAGTGAAGGGCCTCCGCGATGAGGGCGGTGCCGATGAGGATGAGGAACGAAAGCGCGAGCATTTTCACCGAGGGATGCTTGGAGACAAACTCGCTGATAGGTCCGGCGGCGAGCATCATGATTCCGACGGAAATGACGACGGCGAGCATCATGACGGAGAGATGTTTGGCCATGCCGACGGCGGTGATGACGGAGTCCAGCGAGAAGACCATGTCGATGATGGCGATCTGGATCAGCACGGCGGCGAAGCTCGCGCCCTTGGCCATTTTGGTGGCTTCGTTGCCTTCCTCTTCAAGCTTGTGATGGATTTCCTTGGTGGATTTCCAGATCAGGAAAAATCCGCCGACGAGGAGGATGAGGCCCTTGCCGGTCATGTCGATGGACGAGCCCTGCGTGATGGAGTCCTCGGAGTTTTGGAGGAATTCAGGGATGGGAATGCTGAAGAGCACCTTGGTGAGGCCCATGATCCAGGTGATGGTGGCGAGCAGCATCAGGCGGGTGACCATTGCCAGGCCGAGACCGAGGGTGCGGCCGGACTTGCGTTTTTCTTCGGGCAGTTTGTCGACGAGGATGGAAATGAAGACGATGTTGTCGATGCCGAGAACGATTTCCAGGATGGTCAGGGTGAGCAACGCTCCCCAGGCCTGGGGATCGGCGAGCCAGTTGAATTCGAAGAGGGAGGCGAGGATCATGACGGGGAGGAAAAGGCGAGCGCGCGTTGTTTCATCTGGATGGCCATGAGGTTCAGGGCGTTGGCTCGGGTGGGGGCGAGGTGCTCCTTGAGGCCGGAGCGATCAACGAAGCTCATGTCCGCAGTGAGCACGGCGTCGGGAGTTTCTTCATCGAGCACGCGGACGAAGAGGGCGATCATGCCCTTGGTGATGAGAGAGTCGGAATCCGCGGTGAAATGAATGGTTTCCCCGTCATAGGAGGCATCGAGCCAGACTTGGGATTGGCAGCCCTTGATGAGGTGCTCGGGGGTGCGGGCGGCCTCGCTGATGGGAGCGAGTTTCTTGCCGAGGCCGATGACGTATTCGTAACGCTCGGTCCAGTCCTGAAAGAGGGCGAGTTCTTCGAGAATCTGCTCCTGTTTTTCTGCGATGCTCATGAGTGCGGAAGTGATAAGCAGGATGGCCGCCCGGGCAAGCCGGATCAGGTCGCCGGGGCGAGTCTTTGCAGAAGGAGTGCCAGAATGAAGGCGATGGGGGGGAGTGTGAGACTCACCAGTTCCAGTGGATGAGTTGGAATCCGATTCGTGTTGTCCCCCAGATTCCACAAACAATAGGGAATCAGCAGCATCCAGTCCACCAATGGAATGCCCGCCAGCAGGGCGGAGACGAATTTCGGGATCGGTTTTCTGAAAATCGTCCGGCAGAGAATCAGCCAGGTGATGTAGGGGAGCGGAGCGAGGAGAAATGGCAGCGTCACATGCCCGGCCAGTTTGATGGGAGCGAGAGCGGCCAGTCCGGTGATTACGAAAAATATTCCGCCCGTAATTTTCGGATTTGGAGCGGAGGCGGGCAACGATTCACGCCTCGCGGACATTGATAGTCCTACGATATAACAAAACAACGCTCCGCCCGCGATCACCGCGCCCAATAGAGTGAAAAGAAATTCAGGATCAGCAGCGGTCTTTTTTCCCACCATTCCCAGCGCTCCAAGGATTGGCAGCAATCCCCGGCACAGTCCCATCGGCACGACCGTCCACGCCCCGCGTTTGTGCCAGATGGTGTAAATCACGATGCATACCGCGATCATTGATGCTACCAAGGCGGAAAATCCGTTGACGAGCGCCGCAGAAACCACGCCGACGCCCCCCAGCGACATCG